>DATFCE010000138.1:0-4686 GCA_035253365.1 Nitrospiraceae bacterium | reverse complement strand
GTGGTTCGATGGCCGCGCCGAGGAAGCAGCCAGCTTCTACACTTCGATCTTCCCCGACTCACGCATTGACCATATCGAGAGGTCGAGCATCGACTACCCTGGCGGCAAGACAGGTGACGTCATTCTCGTTGAGTTCACGCTCGCGGGTCTGTCCTATCAGGCTTTGAACGGCGGGCCGCACGATCAGTTCAATGACGCGATCTCGCTCTCGGTGACGTGCAAGGACCAGGCGGAGGTCGACCGATTGTGGGACTCCCTGACGGCGGACGGCGGCAAGCCGGTACAGTGCGGCTGGCTCAAGGACAAGTTCGGCGTGTCCTGGCAAATCGTGCCTGAGGAGTTCGTCACCATGATGCGCGACAAGGATCGCAGGCGGTCGAAGCGCGTTATGGAGGCCATGATGCAGATGGTGAAACTCGACGTCGCCAAGTTGCGACGAGCCTATGAGGAATCTACATTCTCACCCTCCCAACCCTGAGCCGCCCGAGAGCGGCTCTTTCCCAAACCTGACCGCGCGCCGGAGCCAGAGACGTCACCATCCAGCAGGGGACAGACTTCGAAGATGCTCCGCATCTCGTTCAGGAGGACCCACCCGAGCGATCGTTGTTGAAGGGCTGTTCAGTCCGCTGCTTTTGCTAAATTGAGCCCTCATCATGAGCGACGTTCCAAATCCGAAGCTCTACCGTGAACTGGCCGTTTGGTGGCCTCTTCTTTCGCCTCCCGAAGAGTACGTGGACGAGGCCGAATCCTACCGTCGCTTCATCGTATCAGCAAACCCTCACGCAAAGACCCTCCTCGAGCTGGGGTGCGGCGGCGGGAACAATGCTTCTCATTTGAAGAAGCATTTCCGGATGACGCTGGTCGATCTCTCACAAGAAATGCTTGCCGTGAGCCGGAAGCTCAATCCCGAGTGTGAGCATCTCCAAGGCGACATGCGGACCATCCGAGTAGGTCGACTGTTCGACGCGGTCTTCATACACGATGCGATCGCCTATCTGCTTTCCGAGGACGATCTGCGGAAGGCCATCGAAACGGCGTTTGCGCATTGTCGTCCCGGCGGCGTCGCACTGTTTGTGCCGGATTATGTCCAAGAGACATTCCACCCGAGAACGGCCCATGGCGGTCATGATGCCGGCACGAAAGGCATGCGTTATCTGGAATGGATTTGGGACCCGGACCCGACCGACACGACCCATGTCGCGGATTACGCGTATCTCTTACGCGAGGCGGACGGCCGCATGCGTTGTGAGTTGGACCGGCATCTGTGTGGACTTTTTGCCCGTAGTGACTGGCTTCGTCTTATCAGTGCAGTTGGTTTCGATGCACGCGCCGTGCAGGCTCAACCTCGCGATGTTGACCCGTGTAGCGGGCTGGTGTTTCTTGGGACGAAGCGGGCGGACTGATCACATGAGGGTGGTCCTGTCGGCTTTTGGTTTCCGGAACGACTATTTTGTGGCGGCTTAATCACGGTAGGCTCCGGTCCACCGAAGCGGAGAGTGCCATTTAATATGCCTTCGATTTGTCCCACCGAGGAGGTTCCCATGGATACCGATGTGCTGATCGTGGGAGCCGGCCCGACCGGGCTCATGCTCGCCAATCAACTCGGTCGACGAGGCGTGCGCGCGCTGATCATCGACCGGCATGCCGGGCCATCGCGCGAGACGAGAGCGCTCGGCGTGCAGGCGCGAACCTTGGAGATTTACTCCCAGCTCGGGATTGTCGAAAGGGCGCTCGAGCTCGGCAAGCGCGGCACGGGCGCCAACATCTGGGCGGAGGGGCGGAAGATGGCGCGCGTCCCACTGGGAGAAGCCGGCCGACGCGTGGCTCCGTATCCGTTCATTCTTATCCTCGGCCAGGACGACAATGAGCAGATCCTAGGCGACAGGCTTCGCGATCCAGACGGCCACCTGCTCGAATTGCTCACGAGCCCTTAGCGCAGTAAGAATTCGGATTCCTTTTTCCCTTCTAATCCTCTCCGTCACAAAAGGATACGGAGCAGTATCCTTTTCGATTCCGAACTGTGCTCATCCGAGACTCACACGTAGTCAATATGGACACTACCCTTCTGATCTGTTCACCACAAAATCAAATGTTTTGTGAATGTGAGAGTGGTACCTAAGTCGAGACCAACTCCATGAGGTACGGATATTGCGGAACATGCAAGCCAACAACCACCAGAGAGATATCCTCCGATGGCTCTCAAGAAAGATAAAACTCAACCAAGGAGATTTAAAAATGATAACCAAAACCACTGATCCGTCCTTCGAGGGCGGTACAGCCTCACATTCATTTAATCTCAGCGTCAGCAATCGTGAACTGATGGATCTGAATCTCAAACGTCGGCTCAATCTCCGGCTCAAGCCGGAGCTGTTTTACCGTTGGTGGCGGCGCTGCCCCGTCAAAGTGCTAATTGTGACAGATGGCAGCCTCAATTTTGGCGAAGATGATTTTGGCTTGTCCACCTTTATCCGGGTTCTAAAAAATGATGCCCCAAGTCGCGTGCGGTTTGATTTGACGTTAGCACATATTCGCAATGTTAGTGATGCCGAGATGCTAGCATCCGAGCCAGGCATTGCGAACCGCATCAAGGAATTCCGGTTCGATAATGCCGCGCATTTTACATCGGACATGTACGACCAAATATGGCTTTTTGGAATCGAGGCTAGTTATGCGGGTATGACAGGACGTGGACCGTTCCTTGCCGCCGCGGAAATCAATGCAATACACGCGCACATGCAACGCGGTGGAGGGGTATTTGCCACTGGCGATCATGGATTCCTCGGCCAGGCGCTCTGTGGCGGCTTGCCACGCGTTCGCGGCATGCGCTACTGGGGAGACTTCCCAAGCAGCAGCAATAATTTGAACCAAGTCAGCATGACCGGGCCACTGCGCAATGATACTAACCAGGAAGGGCATGATTTGGGAACCTCGTTCAGCGATCAAAGCGATGATGTGCCTCAGCGCCTTGATCTGCTCCTCTATAGCACTTACGTGGGATTTCTTCGTAATGCCCGCTATCCACACCCACTGCTCTGTGGCCGCATGGGCCGGATCGATGTTTTCCCGGACCATCCGCACGAAGGCGAATGTCGTGTCCCTCCTGACGTGACTCAAAGCTTCGGCGGCGCCGACGAGTACCCGCTCGATGCAGGCGGCACACGGATCGTGCCGGAAGTGATCGCTTGGAGCCGCGTCCCGGCAGGTAACACCACTCGATCTTCGGGACCAAATCCGTTGAAGAGCCCAACTGACGCGCACACCTTTGCGGCGATCAGCGCCTACGATGGCCACCGCGCTGGGGTCAAGGGACGCGTTGTGTGCGATGCCACTTGGCATCACTTCGTGAATGTGAATTTGATCGGCGTTCTCGAGAGCGGCATCTTTGACGAATTCGGCAATCCAGATGAAGACCCCAGCAAACATAATGGCTTCCTGAGTTCCCCGTCGGGGCTTGCTGCGTTGAACAAGATTAAAAATTACTACACCAATATCGGTGTATGGATTTCCCCGCCAGATAAACACGCTTGCTTCAATCGGCTCATATGGTGGGAAGTTCTATATGCTGACCGAATCGTGGAGGCGACACTAACCAGTCCGGACATTTCGCTGGAGCGCATCCCTGCTTCAACACTGATGCATATAGGAATCCATGCCCGTGATGTCTTCGCGCGTCGAGCCAGCCAGTGCCAAACGCTTGAATGGTTGATTGACTGGACTAGAGATTTCATTGAGGTGGCCTGGATCGACCCATGGGATCCTATTACACGAGTCCGTCTAGAGAAAGGCGATGCCCCTCTGCCCACTCTAGATCCAATGCCTGTGGTGGACGTAATCCTTGGCGCAGCGCTAGTTTCTATGCGACAAGAATTCCTATTCCCACCCGAAAAAATAACCGACAAGCAGGATGAGATTGCATTGAAGGCCGTTCAAAAAGGTGCCAAACACGGCATGCAACTCGCAACGAAGCTTGCTGTGGAGCAGTGCAATAGTTTTGCTACTGCATTACGAAGGAAATAGGTTTGAAAACAAGAACCTGGGATGAGAGCTCAAGGACAACTGTGTGAGGAATCGTTTATCATGATGACAATTAGAGGGCTGGGAACCATTTCTTGGAATGATGGCTCCCGGCTCTCTATTTCCGCTTATTTTTGAAACATACGATCGTGATCACATGACGATGACAAGTCGGCCCGCTTTTTGCCACACCCGCGGGCGCCAGTATGAGGACCTGTTCCGGACATTTCGCTCCTTGCAGGGTGAACCGGCTCACACTCGTCGTCTCCGACAGCCGGCTTGCGGGCTTGCTCCGCACCCAGATACTCGCCAGAATCGCCGCGTGCGCGATGAGACGCAAACGGATACAGCATTTCGCCTTTCGCGTCGTCTCCCAAATCGGCCTCCATTACCGGACGGGCGCCCTTTCGAGGTCGCTGAACGGACTGCCGAGCAGCGCTCCGCGCGCAGGTGATCGCTTCCCATGGCTGCGGCTCAAGTTTCGCGCGAACGGCTCCGTCGAAGATCTGTTACAGAAACTCGATGACACGCGACTCAACTTGATCGTGATCGGGCAGCCTTCGCTCTCTGGAGCACCGGACCTCGGCGACCTGCTGCGTGTCCACGTGATCCCCATGGATCCAGTCAATGACTCGGAATTGGCACGCGCCCAGATTCCCCGACCCTCGTTCT
>DATFCE010000137.1:0-2662 GCA_035253365.1 Nitrospiraceae bacterium | reverse complement strand
CGGCAAAAAGGGACCAACCGACACGTATTCGAAGTTTCATTCTTTCTCCTGGTTCACGGGCATGAGCATGGGGCGCTGTAGTCGATTTGTATCACACCGAATTGGCCGGATGAAACCACGACGCATCATAGATCGTATGGTGCGCGCTTGAAATCTGTGTGCGGACAGGGCAATCTCGCCGCGTGACGTGAGCCAACTGTGGCGGCGTCTGATACGGGAGCGCGAAAAATAAATTCTTGTTCTACGGAGGATGAGGCTATGACGGTGATGTTACGAATGGGCAGCCCGGAGGATGCCAAGGCCTGCAGCGCGATCTGCTATGAGGCGTTCAAGACCATTGCCGATCAGCATAATTTCCCTCGTGAGTTTCCCCATCCGGAGATGTGGGACGGATTGATCCCTATGCTGCTCTCGCGGCGGGATATCTATTCCGTTGTCGCCGAAAAGAATGGCGCCATTGTCGGTGCCAATTTCCTCTGGGAAGCGTCACTGGTCGCCGGTGTCGGTCCGATCGGGGTCGAGCCCTCCGCGCAGAATAGCGCGATCGGCCGCAGGCTCATGGAACATGTCCTGGAACGGGCCCGCCAACGACGCTTCCCGAGCGTTCGACTTGTGCAGGTTGCGTATCATAACCGGTCACTGTCGCTCTATACGAAACTGGGGTTTGATGTGCGCGAGCCGCTGGTCTCTCTTCACGGCCCACCGCTCGGCATCACGATCCCGGGGCACGTGGTCCGTTCGGCCACACCGGAGGATCTTGAGGCCGGCAATAGGCTCTGTTGGGCCGTCCATGGTCACGATCGGGGGCCGGAGTTTCAAGAAGCAATTGAAAAGGGAACCGTCACCGTGGTCGAGCACAACGGCCGGCTCACGGGATACGCGACGCTCATTGGGTATTTCGGACACGCGGTGGGCGAAAGCAATGAAGCCTTGAAGGCGCTCATCGGCGCGGCGACCGTGTTTCATGGACCGGGATTCTTACTCCCCACGCGCAATGGCGAGCTGTTGCGCTGGTGCCTGGAGAACGGCCTCCGCATCGTCCAACCCATGACGCTGATGAGCCGCGGCCTCTACAACGAGCCAGCGGGCCCGTTTCTCCCCTCGATCCTGTATTAGGAGGACGCAACGAGGGAGTATAAATCAAAACGAACCTCCGCGTGAGCCACTGGCGCCAGACTCTGAGACCGGCCAGAGGGGTACAAACTTGCCGTCTGCGAATTTGAGCGCGAGCTTGTTCTTCCATTCTTCGAGAAGAACCTTTGGATCACCGGCCAGAGGTTCAGCTTGCGGGCGATCCAACAGCAGGGATTCAATACTGACCGTCTCCGGTGTACTCCTCAGGGCGATTTGTAGTGAGCTTCCCGACTCATTGAGAAAGCGATAGCCACCGGTCCAGGACCCTGGAAGCAGGCGGCTCTCTTTTGGCATCAGCGTTTCATCAGAGATTGCTGAGAAATGAACCCACCACTGCGTCGCGGTCAGCACCGTCTTCCCATCGAGGCTGAAGGCGACCGCCCTCACGTATTTCTCATGACGGAGCGGCTGGCCGACGGGGGCGCCGGTGTCTGTGCGCCAGAGCCGCGCCGTGCCATCCCAGCTGCCGGTGAGCACGAGCTTCCCATCGGGACTGAAGGCGACGGCCGTCACGGAGTTCTCATGGCGGAGCGGCGGCCCGACGGGGGCGCCGGTGTCGGTGCGCCAGAGCCGGGCGGTGCGATCGCCGCTGCCGGTGAGGAGGAGCTTTCCATTAGGGCTGAAGGCTACGGACGTCACGAAGTTGCCATGACGATAAGTGGAGAGGAGATCGGCATAATCAGAGCCGACAAGCAATGTGCTCTGCCGTCTCCGGGTTTCCGTTTCATTTGCGTTCAAGGCTTGAATGGTTGTCAGCAGCCCTCTGTCGCGGTCGCCTTCGGCTTGCGCCCGAACTGAGCGGCGATCCCAGAATTCCGCTAACAGCCGATCTGCCGTCCCACCGTAGCCAACAATGCTGTGGAGGTTTTGATACGCCTGATACGCGACTTGATAATCCTCACTGACAGTCTGTAGCGTTTCGATATACGGACGTGGCTGGAGCACCTCGTACCAGAAGAGGAACGCAAGTACCAACACTGCCACTAAGCCTATCGCTACGCGCTGATTCCAGTTGGCCGGCATGGTTTGTTTGGCCCACCGACCAGTGAAAACCCGTTCATAAATACGGTTTCTGACTCGAAGGACGCGATCTCCCCGAGGAACGACTAAGCCGGAGAGCTTCAATGCGGAGTGTATTGGTGAAATCGGATCGTCGAGAACCGCCTTGCCATTGTAAATACGGCGATACAGGTTCAGCAGATCGGCGCTTCGCTTGTCTTTTGTCAGGCGGTCGCGCACGAATGCAAGGTTGTATTCTGCCCGGCTGGCTTCCGGCGCAAAAAAGTGCTCCTCCACGAGCCGGTCCACGGCTTCCGTCGAAGCCGTGTCATCCGCATGCTTGACCATCAGATCGCACAGCTTCTGCGTTAAATAAGGATGGCCCCCGGTCCAGAACAGGATTCGGTCCAGTGCCTTCTCCGATTGTGATTCATCACTGCTCAGCCCGCGTGCGAGCGGTTTCGCCTCGGTGGCGGTGAAGTCCGTCAGGTCGATCCGACGGCCGATATTGAACGGCGTGCGGGTGGGG
>DATFCE010000136.1:0-7905 GCA_035253365.1 Nitrospiraceae bacterium | reverse complement strand
CTTTGACGAGCACCTCGGGCGTCCGTGGCCGGGAGTTGTAATTCGACGCCATGACGAATCCATATGCACCCGCGCTCATGACGGCCAAAAGATCCCCGGCCTGGACGGAAGGCAGCGCGCGATCCTTGGCGAGAAAATCGCCCGATTCGCAGACCGGGCCGACGACATCCACGGTCGATGTGTCCGCCGATGACCCTTCTTGGACTGTCTTGATATCGTGATAGGCTCCGTAAAGGCTGGGCCGGATCAGATCGTTCATCGCCGCATCCACGATCACGAAGCGCTTCGCCTCGCCGTCCTTGGTATAGAGCACGCGCGTCAGCAAGACCCCGGCGTTGCCGACAATCACGCGACCGGGCTCCATAATCAGCACGCACTTGAGATCGCGAAGCAAGGGAGAAATCGCCCCGGCCAGTTCTTGCGGCAGCGGAGGTACCTCGTCGGAATAGGTGATGCCCAGCCCGCCACCAATATTGATGTACCGAATGGTGGCGCCGTGGGACTTCAGGACTTCGACGAGCGCAAGCACTTTTTTTAATGAATCGACGAACGGCGTGACGTCGGTCAATTGCGAGCCGATATGCGCATGCACCCCGACGACTTCGATATGCCGAAGCGACGCGGCCAACTTGAATTCGTCAAGCGCGCGATCCGCGCTGATACCAAATTTACTCTTCTTCAAGCCGGTGGAGATGTAGGGATGCGTTTTGGGGTCGATGTCGGGATTGATGCGCAACGCGACACGCGCCTGACGTCGCGCTTCGGCCGCCACATCGTCGATCGCCCGCAATTCCGCCGACGATTCCACGTTGAACATGAGGACGTCCGCCTGGAGCGCGTCGCGGATTTCCTCGCGGCTCTTGCCGACGCCGGCAAAGACGATCTTGGAAGGCGCCACCCCGGCTTTCATCGCCCGATAAAGTTCGCCTCCGGAAACGATATCGGCCCCGCTCCCTTCTTTGGCCATCAGGCGCAGGATGGCCAGGTTGGAATTCGCCTTCATCGCGTACGCAATAATATGCGGGACGTCCTGAAACGCCTGATCAAACGCGCGAAAATGCCGAATCAGCGTTCCGGAGCTGTAGACATAACACGGCGTGCCCACCTCCTTGGCGATTCTCGCCAAGGGCACGTCTTCGCAATAAAGTTCGCCCTGTCTGTACTGAAAATCATGCATCTTGCCAGTCCTCTTCCAGCATTTCGAGTCCGGTCAGCGAAAATCCTTCCAAGGCGGCTTCAAACGCCACCTTGAAATTTCGGTACCGGACCTTGGCGTACGGCGCGACGGTCTTGAGAATTTCCTGGTCAAGAAGCGTCTGCAAGGCTCCCGGTGTCGCCTGCCGAAGGTGCTCAAAATTGACGATGATATCCATCTTCGCTTTCTCGGCGGCTGACTTGATGCGTTTCAACAATTCTTGCGCATTGAGGTGATCGAGCGTGCCTTCAAGCTCGACAAAGAGCGCGGCAAACCGATCGTGGCGCCTGGCTTTAATATCCAGCCAGCGTTCTTGCGCCGGGGCGGTCGTTTCATCGATCTTTTGTTTGAGCGCATGAAGCGCGTTCGGCACGAGATGTTCCGTTTCAAATGTCGGCAGCTTGGCTTGCAGCCCCTTGAGTACCGCGGCCACAGGGGAGAGCGTGCCTTGCGGGCATGACCGCTTCACGAGCTTCCGAAACTGCCGGTTCATCTCGAAACGAGGCACGAAACGCTGGCTGGTGGCGGACAGCCGGCGCCAGATCGACGGCCATGAATAAAACTGGTGATTGGCCCAGTAAAAGCCTTCTTGAAGCTGCTCCGGCGTCATTCGGCTGGGATAAAACACCACGTGCTTGCCGTCGTACTTGGCCCAATCGCGATCAAAGATCCGTCCCGTACTGTTGTAGCGCTCGTACAGCGCCGTGCCGGGCAGCGGAGTCAGCACGTTGAAGTACGCCAACTCGACATGATTCTTCACCAAGAATTCCACGGCCCGCTCGAACACGGATTCATCGTCGTTATCGAACCCAAAGACAATCCCGGGATTCACCATGATCCCGTGATCATGAAACATCTTGATCTCATCGGAGAACTTTTTCACCCGGTTAAAGGGCTTGTTGGTCTCTTCCAGCGCGCCTTCATCAAGCGATTCCATGCCGACGAAGACCGACACGCAGCCGCTCTCGGCCGCCAGCTTCACCATCTCTTCATCATCGCCCAAAAAAAGCGTGGATTGGCATCCCCATTTGATGTTGAGCGGCTTCAGCGCGGCCCAGAGCTCCCGGCAATAGGCTCGGTTGCTGTTATGGAGGTCGTCCACGAAGGCGAAGATCGTTCCATCCTCGACGCCCAATCGGATGCGCAGGCCGGTCCGAAAGGCTTGCCAAAGAGAATCGTTGGCCATGCGCTCAACCAGCTCGGCGCGTATCCATTGTTTCACGCGCGCTAATTCTTTGACGACTTCGGCAACCGGTCGCCGCCGAGTCGTCTTCCCGTTGAACGGCGAGACGCTGCAGAATTCACAATCGAAGTGACAACCCCGCGTCGTAAAGCTGCACTGCCGGGTCATGTAGGCATCGGGACTCAGCAGTTCGACAATGGGGCTCTTGTAATTCTCCAACGCAGGAAAGGATTCCATCTTATACATGCGCTTCATTGTGCCGGCCTCGAAGTCGGCGACCAACTGAGGCCATAGGTCCTCGGCCTCTCCGCAGACGATCGCATCGCAATATCGGAGCGCTTCATCCGGACAATAGGTCGGATGCACGCCGCCCAGGATGACGGTCTTGCCGCGTTTTCTGAACTCGGCGGCAATTTCATACGCGCGGGGGGCATAGCAGGTCATAATCGACAAGCCGACCAGGTCGCAAGGTTGATCAAAATCAATATCCTGCACGGCTTCATCCACCAGCGCAACCTCCCAATGAGACGGCGTGTACGCGGCGATGACCGGCAAACTGAGCTTGGGAAACCAGACTGCTCGCCGTTCGCTCGCCGTCAGATGGTATGGATTATTCCGGGGGTATGGATCAACGAGCAGCAGCGTGCGCGCCCGGCCTGTGGAATGTTGTGATTGCATAGATGTCGTCCTCCTCACTACTGAGAGGTCTGTAATCGAGAGGCTCCGGATCATCCTCCGTCGTCGATGCTATCGGGGCATGACAAACACATCGCCCGTGGGGCGAGCGCTTGGATCGACGATCTTACCCGGCAGGGGCGGAGGGGGCTTTTCTTCCTGTTCCTCCTCCATGGACTGCCCGGTGGGGACCTCCGGACCCGGCAACGCCGGCCGGCTCTCTTCCGATCCTTTTCGATGTTGGGTTTCCTGTTGAAGTCGCTCTTTCTCCGCCAAATCTTTCTGCCGCTTGACATTGACGCCGATGTCTTGGGGTGCGACGATCGGGCCGACCGTCCCGCAGCTCACGAGCCATCCGGCCCCGACAAACCACAAAATCATTGAAACCAGGCGCCGGACATACGATCCTCTCTGAGGCCTCATGGTCGCGGCGTCATGGGGATGCCAGAATTTTCTCAAGCGCTTTCAGCCGAGCCTCCACGCGCTTTCTCGCGGTGCCGCCGATCTGTCCCTTGCGTTCGAGCGAGCCTTCCACGGTGAGCACATCAAGAGCATCCTTTTCAAACCGCTCGGAGCACGCGCGGAGATCGCTCAACGTCAGACTTCGGAAGTCGCGGTGTCGATCCAAACAGTGACGGACGAGGCGGCCGACGATGGCATGCGCCTGCCGGAACGGCACCCCCTTGGTCACCAGATAATCCGCCAGTTCGGTTGCCAAGAGAAACCCGGATTCGGCCGCTTGTCTCATCGTCGCTCGGCGGATCGTCAGTCCTTCTATCAGCTCGGCGTATAAAGAGAGCGAGGCCATGACCGTATCCAGCGCGTCGAATACCGCCTCTTTGTCTTCCTGAAGATCACGATTATAACTCAGCGGCAATCCTTTTAACGTCGTCAAAAGACCGACAAGATGCCCATACACACGGCCGGTCTTTCCGCGCACCAATTCAGGCACATCGGGATTTTTCTTTTGCGGCATCATGCTGCTGCCCGTGCAAAATGCATCCGGCAATTCGACGAACTGAAACTCCTGCGACGACCACAGCACCAACTCTTCGCTCATCCGCGACAAATGCATCATCAGGAGCGAGAGCGCGGAGAGGATTTCCACGGCGAAATCCCGGTCGGAGACGGCATCGAGGCTATTTTCCGAGATCCGATCGAATCCTAGGAGACGTGCGGTATAGGTTCGGTCCAGGGGGTAATTGGTGCCCGCCAAGGCGCCCGATCCCAGGGGCATGACGTTCAGCCGCGTGAGCGCATCTTGAATTCTCCCCTTGTCCCGTTCCAACATCTCGACATACGCCAGCCAATGATGTGCCAACAAAACCGGCTGAGCGCGCTGGAGATGCGTATAGCCGGGCATCACGACATCCAGATGATGTTTCGCCTGAAAGACCAGCACCTGTTCGAGCCGCAGGATGCCGGTCTGCAGCGATGCCAGCGCGTCGCGCAGGTACAGACGAATATCCAACGCGACCTGATCATTTCGGCTTCGACCCGTATGCAGCTTGCCGCCTACCGGTCCCACCAGTTCCGTGAGCCGGCGTTCGATCGCCATGTGGATATCCTCGTCTTCCGGACGATAGGGAAAATGCCCGTCCGCGAACTCAGCCTGAATTTTTTCCAGCCCACTGATCAACATCGAAGCTTCGCGTTTGGACAGGACCCCGGCTCGCGCCAGCGTCTGACAGTGCGCCATGCTGCCACGGATGTCGTGCGCATACAGGCGGCGATCAACGGCAAGCGAGGAGGTAAAGCGCTCGACGAGCTGAGAGGTCGGCTCACGAAAGCGCCCCGCCCATAATTTGCCGGCGGATTTCGATCGCGCTTTGCCCGCTTTCGTAATGGAAGGCGTCATGGTTTGGCGTCGTGGGCTCATGGATTTTGCTACAGATCTTCACATGCCTAGGCGCGGCGAGTCTTGCGGCGCTGGGCCCTGATCGCAAGCCGTAACGCACTGAGGCGGATAAAGCCTTCGGCGTCTTTTTGGCGGTAGGCCTCATCTTCTTCAAATGTCGCCAGATCGAGCCGGTACAAGGACCGACCCGATTTCCGGCCGACCACAGTGCAGCTTCCTTTATAAAGCTTGACGCGCACGGTACCGGTCACATCACGCTGTGCGTCATCCAGCGCCGCTTGCAGCATCTCCCGCTCCGGCGCATACCAGTAGCCGTCATAGATCAGTTCAGCGTAGCGCGGAATGAGACTATCGCGGAGATGAAGGACCTCGCGGTCCATCGTCATCGATTCCAGCCCCCGGTGCGCAGCGTGGAGAATCGTGCCGCCGGGGGTTTCATAGACTCCCCGGGATTTCATCCCTACGTAGCGGTTTTCGACCAGATCGACGCGCCCCACGCCGTGAGCCCCTCCAAGCGTGTTCAGATGAGCCAGCAGAGCGGCCGGCGTCAAGCGCCGGCCATCCACCGCGACGGGATCGCCGTGCTCGTACTCGATCTCCACCAGGCGCGGCTTGTTCGGCGCTTTTTCAGGCGAGACCGTCATCTGGAAGATCTCGTCCGGCGGCGCTTCCCATGGATCTTCCAGAATGCCGCCTTCATAGCTGACATGAAAGAGATTCAGATCCATGCTGTACGGCTTGGCCTTGGTCGCGGTGACCGGAATCCCGTGCGCCGACGCATACTCGATCAACTCCCGCCGGGAACGGAAACTCCATTCGCGCCATGGGGCGATGATCCTGACCCGGGGGTCGAGCGCCAGATACGTCACTTCGAATCGCACCTGATCGTTCCCCTTGCCCGTGGCGCCGTGAGAGACCGCATCCGCGCCTTCTTTGCGGGCCAGCTCGATCTGGCGGCGCGCGATGAGCGGTCGGGCGATGGATGTGCCCAACAGATAGCTGCCTTCGTACACGGCGTTGCCCCGCAACATGGGGAAGATGTGCTCTTTGACGAAGGTCTCCCGCAAATCTTCCACATAGGCTTTCGACGCGCCGACGGCAAGGGCCTTGGCTTTCACAGCCTTGAGATCCTCCCCTTGGCCGAGATCCGCGCAAAAGGCAATGACCTGACATCCATAGGTCTCGCGGAGCCACTTCAGAATGACCGACGTATCGAGGCCGCCCGAATAGGCGAGCACCACCTTTTTGACGGCATCTCGCTTCATCGTGCCCCTTGCCCCTCGCCTCGTGCCCCTCGCCTGGAAAGCAATTCGACAAGAATGGCTTTCTGCATATGGAGGCGATTTTCCGCTTGATCCAGCACCACTGATTGCGGTCCATCGAGCACGCCGGCGCTGATCTCCTGGCCTCGATGCGCCGGCAGGCAGTGCATGACAAGGGCGCCGGGACGGGCGCCTTTCAACAGCCGCTCATTGAGCTGATACGGCGTGAGCATCTTGAGGCGGCGCGCTTGCTCGCGCTCTCGACCCATGCTGATCCACACGTCCGTGTAGAGTACGTCCGCGCCCTTGACGGCGACATGCGGATCGTCGGTCAGGTCGATGGACGCGCCGGTGTGCTCGGCCTCGGCACGCGCCCAATCGACAATACGCTGATCGGGCTCATACCCGCTGGGACATCCCAGGCTGATCGCCATGCCCATTTTAGCGGCACATTCGATCAGCGAATTGGCGACATTGTTCCCGTCCCCGACATAGGCGATCTTCACGCCTTTGAGTCGGCCTTTCTTTTCTTGAATCGTGAGAAGGTCCGACAGCGCCTGGCAGGGATGGCACAGGTCCGTCAAGCCGTTGATCACCGGAATCGTCGCCTGATAGGCCCACTCTTCGACGATGGCCTGATCATAGGTACGAACGACCAATCCGTCCAGGTAGCGTGACAGCACGCGCGCCGTATCGGCGATGCTTTCGCCCCGGCACAGTTGAATGTCGGAGGCCGACAGGAAGAGCGACTGCCCGCCCAGCTGATTCATGCCGGCCTCGAATGAGACGCGCGTTCTCGTGGAAGGCTTTTCGAAGATCAACCCGAGCGTCGCGCCCGCCAACGGCTGATACCGTATTCCACGCCGGCGCTTGGCTTTCATATCGGCAGCCGCCCGCAGCAATTTCGTTACGCCTGCGCGCGGGATGGCGGCGACCGTCAGGAGATCTTTGCCAAAGATGAGAGGAGCCTTGCGCGGCAGAGGCGATTCGGCCATGACGGATTCCTTTACAACCGTTTCGTGAGCACGTCCGCCAGGACATCGAGGAGGCGGTCAATCTCGCGCTGGGTGATAACGAGTGGCGGTATGAATCGCAAGACCCGGTCCATGGTGCAATTGATCAGCAATCCGCGCGTGAGGCAGTCGGCAACGACATCTTTCCCGTCAATGGCGAGCTCCATCCCTTGCAACAAGCCCATGCCCCGCACATCGGTAACATTGGCAAACCGCTCTTTGAGATCGAGAAGTCCTTTCGCGAAGTACTGGCCGACGGCGCGGCTCTGCGCGAGTAATTTCCCTTCGATCAAGATGCGAAGCACCGCCAAAGCGGCGCTGCAGGCGAGCGGATTGCCGCCGAACGTCGATGCATGAGTGCCCGGTGTGAACGCCACCGCCACCTCGTCGGTTGCCAAACACGCGCCGATGGGAACTCCACCGCCGAGGCCCTTCGCAAGCGTCATGATATCAGGCTGGACTCCGAATTGCTCATAGGCGAACAGCGTGCCTGTTCGCCCCATTCCGGTTTGCACTTCGTCGAAAATCAAGAGCACGTCCCGCTGCCGGCACAGCTCGCGCAGAGCTTGCAGATAGCCGGTCTCGGCCACATGCACTCCGCCCTCGCCTTGAATGAGTTCCACCATGACGGCCGCGGTAGCGGGGCTCACTGCTTTTTCGACGGCGGACACATCGTTCAACGGGACGTACGTGAACCCGGGAACGAGAGGCTCAAAACC
>DATFCE010000135.1:0-4675 GCA_035253365.1 Nitrospiraceae bacterium | reverse complement strand
TGCCTTCAGCATGCGTTCAAGCCGAGGTGCGAGACCCTCGCCCTTCCCAACCTGATTCTTCTTCGGCCGTCTGTCACCGTGCCGGTTCCCGAGTCGCTGTCATCGCTCAACAGACAATGGAACAGCATCCCCATTGTCGGCCTGTTCTGTGCCGAACAAGCGGCGCCCAATGACGTCGTGACATCGCTGAATAGCGGTCTGGACGACTTTCTCTATTGTCCGTTTAGAGAGATTGACTTAACGACACGCATTGGGCGATTTCTTTCCCATCGGAGCAGTGTGACTCATTCGAAGGCGCGGTCCGATGGGGAATCGCGCCAATCTGGCTCTCTGCTGGGACACAGCGAGAGCTTTCGTCGGGTCCTCGAAAAAATTCCCTTTTTGGCGGATTCAGATGGAACCGTCCTCCTTACCGGCGAAACCGGGACGGGCAAGGATCTGTTTGCACGGGAAATTCATAATCGGAGCGCTCGAAAAGGCAAGCCGTTTGTCCCGCTCAACTGCGGGGCCGTGCCGGATCAGCTCTTTGAAAATGAACTCTTTGGACATTCGAAGGGAGCTTTTACCAATGCCATTTCTTTGCAGCAAGGACTGATTACCGAAGCGGAAGGAGGAACCCTGTTTTTGGATGAGGTCGATGGGCTGAGCCCCGCTGCTCAAACCAAATTGCTTCGCTTCCTGCAAGATCATGAATATCGGCCGCTGGGATCAGGCAAAAGCAAAATTGCCGACGTTCGCATTATTGCAGCGACCAATGTTCCGCTCAGTCGGTTGGTGGAGGCGAAGCAATTTCGGGATGACCTTTACTACCGTCTGATGATTCTTTCGCTCGATATTCCGCCTCTACGAGAACGATTGGAAGATATCCCGCTTCTGGCTTCGTATTTCGTAGACCGATATGCCGCCCGTCATGGGCGCCGAACGATTCGTCTTGCGCCCGAAGCCGTACAGAAACTGCTCGCCTACTCCTGGCCGGGCAATGTGCGGGAGTTGGAGGGCGTCATCTTACGCGGGGTGGTCCTAAGCACAGCGCCGATTCTCCAGCCGGAGGATCTTGCCCTTCCGCTTGCACCGGATGGTTTGGGAGATTCCCTTCGCCGAGTCAAGAACCGAACGATCCAACATTTCGAACAAGCCTATTTGAACGGCTTACTCATGGTCTACCGTGGCAATATCTCTCATGCCGCGAAAGCCGCCGGGAAAGAACGCCGTGCTTTCCAGCGCCTGGTGAGGAAATATGGGTTGGAACGAAAGGATTTCCAGTAGCGCCGGTTCTCCTGTCTCGATCCAAACATCACCTGCCTGTGCGACATCGGTACCTCAGTATAACTATCTTGTTTTTCATCATGATCGGCTCCTTCTCGCGAACGGTGCGGTGAAGAAGCCGCACTAGAATGCCTGCCTCATATAATTCATTTTTTATTCAGGTCATTTAGATCATTCTCTTCAAGGCACCACATTTGCCATAATCTCGCACGGAGCGAGCGGAACCGATAGCTGAGCAAGGATTGTGGAAATGCGAGAGCAAAACGGTCAAGGCCTTCATGAGGGGGGCCGAGTAGAATTGATGGTGGTTGCCTGGGATCATCAATCGGCACGACGGCACCGTATCGATCGGATCGTGACGAAGCTGGGCGTACGGGTTCTATGGTTGGACGAGTTTTCAGCCGCTCAGACCCTCGAATGTTCGCCTCATTGCAAAATCGCGCTGATGGCTTTAGGAGAAGCGCCGGCGGCAGTCGATATCAATGTACAGGTCGTGCGAACGTTGAAGCAAAAGAGCTTTAAAATTATCTGCTATGCCGACGGCGCGCAAGCCTGGCCGTTAACGTTACGGTGCCAAGCCTTGCTTGCGGGATCGCTGCGAATATTGGATAGCGGGCACCCGGAATTTGCTCAAGGACTTGAGTCCATGCTCGAGCACCTTACAAGGATTGAAGTCTCGAAGCATGATGAACAGCAAGAGATTAGAACTCTCATGACGAGCCTTGGCGTAGTGGGAGAGTGTCAGGCAATGTTCTCGGTGTTTCGATGGGCATTTCGTGTCGGCGCACTGAGTGATCTTCCGGTCTTGATCACCGGTGAAACGGGCACGGGCAAACAACTGGTGGCCCACGCGATCCACCGATTGGACCCGAAGCGACGAAAGGGGCCGTTCGTGGCGCTCAATTGCGGCGCTATCAGTCCCGGTTTAGCGGAAACCGAGTTGTTCGGCCATCGCCGAGGAGCGTATACCGGCGCTGATCGCGACCGTAAAGGACTCATCCGTTCGGCGCAGGGCGGCATTTTGTTTCTCGATGAGATCGGCGAGCTCGAGGAAGGTCTTCAAGCGAAACTGTTACGAGCCCTGCAGGAAAACCGCGTGCTGGGTGTAGGCGAAGACCAGGAAGTGGCCGTTGATGTCAGAATCGTCGCGGCCACCAATCGAGATTTGAACGAGATGGTTCGGGAGAAACAGTTTCGAGCCGATTTGTTTCATCGCTTGAATGTGCTGTCCATTCACATGCCTGCGTTGCGAGACCGGCCGGGCGATGTCCGCCTCCTTGTCGAGCATTTTGTGAAGAAATATCGCGCGCTGACCGCGGCAGGTGTAGGTTCAATAGAGCCTGAATTTGTGGAGGCGCTCTCACGCATTTCCATGGCGGGGAATGTCCGCCAACTTGAGAATTTGATCAGGCAGGTGTTGGTTCAAAAAACCGATGTCGCCTCATTAGGGTTAAGTCATCTTCCGCCTGAGGTGTGGCGACAATTATCCGAGGGTGGGCATGAGCCGGCAGGCCAGGCGAGCCAATTAAACGATGAGCCTGCTTCACTTGTATCCGAGGCCAGTCTATCGGAGAAGATCGCTCCCACCTATCTGGTTCAACTCTTACAAGCCAATGGATGGAACCTTTCCCGGTCGTTGCGGCAATGCGAGAAATCGCTTATGGAAGCCGCTCTACACCGCGCGCGCGGCAACCAAACGGAAACTGCCAGAATCTTAGGTATCACGCCGCGAAGCGTCTATAACAAACTCCGCAAGCACCACCTGCATCCATAATCTTTTCAGGTCTACGCGTCTAATCCACTGCGCTGCACGTGGCTATGCACCGCCGGAATTTCTTTTCCGGCATTCTCGATCTTGAGCCGGAACGTTGTTTCCGGCTTGAACAGGACCCCGGCCGCTGTCGTCGGCAGCAATCCATCGTGATGAATATTTTTCGCGGAGTTCCGCGGATGGCTGAATCATTCGACATGGCACGGTCCTTGTGACACACCACCCTGGCGATCACATCATGACGAATACTGAGGTGAAGGTTTGTGGGTGTGCGAAATCGATGGGTCCATTTCAGGATTCGCGATGTCTACTACCCCGATGCCGTGCAGGTGCTCGAGAAGCTGCACGGAGACGATCTGCTTCAAGGAAAAGTGCTCGATATCTCGGAGAGTGGAGAACGGGACGGAACCTTTGCCGTGGTTCAGGTGGAAGGGATGGAGCAGCCGGTGGTCGTCGCGGTGAGCCAGATCCTGGGTGTGCTGTGAATGATTCGACTCAGCAGCCGATTGGTCATTCCCAGAATTAACCTGCTGCGAGTTCCCAAGGGAACGCACGGGACATTGGTGACTGCGCAATTGATCGCCAGGTTGGTGCGACAAGGAGCGAAAGATTTCTATGTCCGGCAAAAGGCCATCCATATTTTTCGACTCTATGGTATCCCCCCGAAGGATCGTCTCGGCGAGGTGTGCGCCCTGTTCGATTGGGTGCGCAGGAACATCCGCTATACGCGGGATATTTTCAGCGTGGAGCTGTTGCACACCGCCCGGCGGATGTTGGAACTCCGCGCCGGCGACTGCGACGACATGACCATCTTGCTAGGGGCGATGCTTATGTCGACCGGGCATCCGGTCCGGTTGGTATTGACGGGGTTTCGGCGGCATAAGCCGCATGTCTATAGCCACATCTATCCGGAGGTCAGTGTTCGTGGACGATGGATTCCCATCGATGCCACCGTGGATTACCCCATGGGGTGGGCTCCGCCGGCGTTGTGGAAACGCATCTGTGACATCAAACAGGAGGGAATAACATGCTCGTGCAAGACGGGTTAACAGGATATGTGCATGAAGTGCCGGACCCGGGGAGCTACGCCGAGCCGCCGGACTTGGGGTATTACGGGTACTATGGAGAGCCGCCGGATTTGGGCTATTACGGGGAGCCGATGGAGCCGATGGGTGAAGTCCAATATGATGGATTTGGAAATCCTGTCGGATTGCCCTTCCTCGCTCCTATCGCGGCCTTGGCTGCCAAGGCGTTGCCCGCTGTTGCGGGTGCGTTGCCAGGTCTCATCCGGAATGTCGTCCCGGCCGTGGGCGGGTTAGTACAGCAAGCGGCGGGACAAGTTCCTGGCCTCTTGCAAAGAGCCATGGGAGGAGGCGCTCCGGGAATTGCGCCTGCCATGGCCGCGTTCCCACCAGCGATCAGGCCTCCCATGATCGCGCCATTCCGTCCACCATCGCCGCTCGGGTGGATTCGGCCACCGCTTCCATACACGGGGTTGGGCCCCAGAAGGCTCTACATGCGATGCGCGGTTTGGCCGGGGCCTCGCGGGCTTGTGCCGGCTTTTGCGGCTCAAACACCGGCCGGGGCCATTGCTCCAGCCGCTGCAGCAGCGGCCGCGGCAGCCCAACAGGCAGCCAT
>DATFCE010000134.1:0-5962 GCA_035253365.1 Nitrospiraceae bacterium | reverse complement strand
TTCTTCCAGGCCTCATAGCCGGCAAGCCGGACGTACCCGTCAATATCCCAGGGAGGTCCCTCAAGCTGTTGCAGCAGTCGCGGCATCGTAGCAGTCACGTCCACCATAAGATGAGATCAGGAAGAGTTACTATAAAGCGTGCGGTGAGGAAGGGTCAAGCGTGGAAGAATTCACGAGACGTTATTCCTCAAACAGTTAGGGCCTACGGCCCATACGGCGAGAATGCCATAGGCCTTTAGGTTCCAAATCAGGTTATGGATCGCTGACCGCCGGTATGATGATTTCCTTCCCCGCAGCCTTATTTCAAGTGGCTGGCCGCACCCATAAAGAAAAGCATGGGGATCGACAGCAAGAAATTCACACGGGAGGCAAGCAGCGCCTTCCGTCCCAGCGCGGCCATTTCGGGCGGGGTCGGCTTACCGGTTTCGGCCGACTCCTTCGTCATGCGAATAATCTCCCGCTGGCACGGCCAGATGATCGCGTGCACGTTGATCATCATGATGATGCCAAGCAGGCCGCCAAGCCAAATCGCTTTATCTCCGGTGCCCGACAATGACGGATGCAGCATGAAGATCAGGACGAGACCCGCCAAAACGGTTACCGTTGCGCCATGCCGAAACCAGTTCAGCGCGTTGGGCATCAACCGTGGGACTACCACTCCCTTTTGCGCCCCGTCGAGTGACTTTAAAAACCCGGCATTGATCAGATTAAAAAAGTACAGCAACCCAATCCACGTAATGCCGGCGAGAAAGTGCGTCCAGCGGAAAATCTGCTCGATCCATCCGCCGGCATCCGGCATACCGCCGACCATGGCGAGCCACAGAATGACCAGTACCGCCGTCAATGCGAATCCCGCGCCCATTGTCTGATACGGATTTTCCAGAAATTTCATCGTCGTCCCCTACTCGGTTCAGTGCGTTCAGTGCTCAGGTTGAGTGTCTACCGCACGCTCAATAACGTTGTCAATCAGTCACGTCAGCATCTTCTCAACCGCATCGCATAATTCTTTCACGGCGTCGGCCGAAGAACCCAGCGCGGCACGCTCGTCTGGCGTCAGCGAATATTCAATAATCGCTTCGGCTCCGCCGCGCCCCAGCTTCACCGGAACACCGGCAAACAATCCCTTCATACCGTATTCGCCGTCGCATCGGACGGCGCACGGCAGGATCTTCTTCTGATCTTTCAGGATCGCCTCCACCATCTCCACCACCGCCGCGGACGGCGCGTAATACGCGCTGCCGGACTTCAGTAGACTGACGATTTCCGCCCCGCCGTCCCGAGTCCGTCGCACCAGGGCTTCCAACCGATCCTTCGGCAACCATTCTTCGATCGGTCGTCCCGCGACCGTCGTATAGCGCAGCAACGGCACCATCGTATCGCCGTGCCCACCGAGCACCATGGCGTGCACATTGTCGCCCGAGACGCCGAGCTCAGCGGCGATGAACGAGCGAAACCGAGCGGAGTCAAGCACGCCCGCCATTCCGATCACGCGTTGCTTGGGAAATCCGCTGACACGGTGCGCGACATGCGCCATCGCATCCAAAGGGTTGGTCACCATCACGAGGATGGCCTCTGGCGACCGCCGGGACACTTCACGGACAACGCCCTGGATAATCATCGTATTCGTCGCCAGCAATTCATCGCGGCTCATGCCCGGCTTGCGGGGAATGCCGGAGGTGATCACGACGAGCGCCGATCCCGCTGTGTCGTCATAGTGATTGGCGCCGGTCAACCGTGATGTATAGCTGCAAATCGGCCCGGCTTGTGTCAGATCCAGCGCTTTCCCTTGCGGAACGCCTTCGACAATGTCGATCAGGACGACGTCGTAACAATCTTTTTCCGCCAACCGCTGCGCAGTCGTCGCGCCGACATTACCGGCCCCCACTATGGTCACCTTAGGTCTACTCATATCTCCTCCAGTGCTGAGCTGTGAGGACTGAGGGCTGAGATTAGAATTCATGATTATCTCTCAGTCCTCAGCACTCAAACCTCAGTCCTGTTAATGTCCCTCGTGCTCCGTCCAGCCGCCAACCTTGAAATTGATCGTGCACACGAAGTTTTCTCCGTCGTAGAAATTCACTTTGATTTTCTTTTTCCCGTAGACCTTCGCGAGAAATTCCTCCGGGTGATCGACCAATTCTTGATAGCCGCCGGCCTGGTATATGCCTAATTCCGTAAAGCTCACGATCATCCCGGTTTTGACCTCTTCCAAGATCTTCGCCCAGCAGCGCGGGTAAATCTCCCAGAACTTGGCGTCGATCTCCTCGCGGCTTGGATCGCCCCGCTCTTCCCCGGGTACATTCTTCTTGGCAAATTTCGCCTGTCGCCGCACGTACGGATACTGATGGCCGGTAAATAATTTATACAGCCAGGGCGGCACGGGTTTGTTGGTCGATGGCTCTGACACAGCCATAATGCCCATTCCCCTTCCTCGTGCCTCCTTAAGCCGTCAGACGCCGGTACATGTTCGGCAGTCGTTCCGGCAGTGACTCCACCTTATCAATGACGACGAACTGCACCTCGCCGTACATCCGCTTCAAGTAGTCATCCGGGTTCCCATCAACCGTCACACAGAAAGGATGGATGCCCCGCCGCTGAATTTCCCGGAGCGCCGCCTTGGTATCTTCGAGCGCATATTCGTCGGCATAAGATTCGTCCAACGGCTTGCCATCGCTCAGCAGCACCAGTAATCGCGCTTGCGCCTCGCGCATGAGCAGCTTCTGCCCCGCATGGCGGACGGCCGCGCCATCCCGATTCTGATGCAAGGGAACGATTCCTCCGACGCGAGATAGAACACAATGGCTCGGCTCATCGAAATCCTTGATGACGACAAAGTCCACCTGGTGCCGTCCCTGACCGGAGTATCCATAGATAGCATATTGATCGCCCACCGCATCGAGGGCCTCGGCAAGTAACAGCAACCCTTCTTTTTCTACATCGATGACACGCCGCCCTGAGGGATCGATCTGCCGGCTCGTTGATCCGCTGAGATCGACCAAGAATGCGACGGCGACGTCCCGGTCCCGTTTATCACGCCGAATGTACACCCGGTCGGAAGGTTCGACCCCAGCCACTCGGTCAACGGATCGTCCGATCGCGGCATCCAGATCGATGTCTTCTCCATCGGTTTGGCAAAACACACGGCGACGCGCCGGCGACCGAATACTCTCAAAGTAACGTCGCAAGAGCCGGACTGCCGGACCATGGGTGGCCAGCACCGCCTCGGCAAACTGCCGGTTTCCTTCGTGCGCGACGCGCTCGGTCACCCGGCACCAATGCGCGCGATAGTCTCGAATCCGGCCGTCCCATTCGTCATATAAGAACGCCGGACCGGCGTCCACGGATGCTGGTCGCCGCTCATGCAACTCCCGACCAACCGCCAACAGATCTTCGATGGATGATGGAAACGCATTCCCATGGCCGAAGTGCTCACCGGTAGGGCGGGCCCCTCGTTGATCGGATGTTCGGGATGGGTTCCCTGAAGACGGCGCGCCGCTCGTCGCGTTCCAGAGGCTTCCCGATTCAGCGGAGACGGCGGGAGGCGTGGCAGTCGGGGCGTCGTCGCCATTATCATCGGCATTGGGTGACTGGTCCTGATCTTGGACCAGATCGGGGTCCATCTCACCCCGATAGGCCCAATTGGTCACCGGTCGGTACACCCCCGACGTAGTCTCGGATGCCGTAGGACCGGGGCCGATGTCGGATTGTGGCGCAGCATCGGCGAACTCCGTCGTCTCATCGACCGTCGCCATCATCTCATCGAGAAGCACGTAGAGACGGTCGGACATTCTCACCGCATCCGCCGGAGTTGTGGTCGGAGTCAGAAGCGTTTGGCCGAGCGCCCACGCTTGCTCGACAATGGGCGCGATCCCGTCCGGAATCCGGGCGGTCGCCGGGTCCGTCGTGGACAGCATAAGCAAACAGTCGACCACCATCTCGCGGGCCGAGAGCCCGTGCAGAAGCGAGCGTGTGTTGACGGCGTCACGAGCCAGCATGGCCAGATCGTGTCGAAGGCCGGGATATTCATGCTGAAGCCGGTGTTCCACCCGCGCATCCTCCAGCAGCGTCCAGAGATCACGGATCAAGCCCGGTTGCGGATACAGCGCGAAGAGATCGCCAAGCGTGCGTAGAGGCAGACTCGGCTCCCGATGATAGCGGCGCCGTACCTCACCAATGACATCCTCCACCTCGGAGAGGGACAGATCATACGTTCCAAATTCCAAATGCCCGGCTTCATGCGCAACCATCACGGTATAGAGCCGGGCATTTTCCTCCCGCGTCGGGAACCGCCGAAGGAGCGCGGGCAGGGCGATGGTGCGGCCATCTGCCTCCACACGGGCGCGCGAAGCCCGGTCTCCGGACTCAGCCGAATTCTCCGGGAGCGAGTGAATCACGACATCGACGCCGCATAGTCCTTGCGCGAAGACCTTTAAGGTCCGCGCGATCCGGCGAAGCGGCACGCCGCTCAGCGCCTGCTCAATCGAGGCCAGCGCCTTCTGCGTTTCGACCGCAAAGTACGCGCGCGCACCCTCGGCGCTGTACGCCAGCACGTCCATCCCGCCTTTGAACCATTCCTCAAATCGCGGCCGCGCCTCCGGCGTGCTGCCGAGCCATGCGATGATCTCGGGGCAGCGGCGCAGGTACGCCAGCGCCGATTCGGAATCGCGTTCGGCGATAAACACGCCGTACTGCAACACGCGGATTTTCCACTCATCCGATGGCATAGATCTGAGGATCGACGGGCATTCGGCAAGGAAAGAAATCGCGAGCGCAGGGTTACGATCGGCAAGCGTGGTTCCCACATCGATCATGCCTTTTTTGGTCCCGGTTCCTTCAATCTCTTCAAAAAGCAGAGGACTCGTCCGAAAAAATTCCAGCGTGCCGACGTAGTCCGGCTTGCCCAAACTGTTTTGCGTGATCAGCTTCGCGCCAAGCTTGACCCAGTCACGAAGAAGCCCAAGCGGGATCACGCGCGCCACGGATGGACTCTGGCGGAAAAATTCAATTCCAAGCACATAATCCACGCGCGCGAGCTCAACGCCGACTTCAGTCCACGCCGTGAGATCCGATGCCGGCAAGATGGCCAACAGTTCAGGAGCCTTCCGGAAAAAATCCAGCGCGACATTAGGATCGCTCTCCGCTAATTCAAGCGCCACCGCCAACACAGGGCTGCGGGAACCCTCCACGAGCAGACTGAGAACCAGCGGACTTTCCTTGAAATATTTCATCGCCGCGGCGCCGGACGATCCCGCGAGCGCCACGCCCAAGTCCAGCCAGGGAATCACCACCGGCAAGGCCCCCCTCCGCCTCAACTCGGGCAGGGCTTCAATCGCAAACTCAAGAACCTTAGGCGAAAGATCTTCCAACTCATCGAGCAGTGCCATGATGGCGGATCTGCCATGCGCCCCGTTCGCAGCTCGCAACAGATCCCTCGTCAGATCGGAGGCCATCGCGTAATCCAATAGGCCGACCAGGCGGTCGATCAGCTTGTCGGAGTGATTGTCGGGGCCCATTTCAGTGCGCTCCACCATGTGAGGAAATGCCGATTGTAAAGAACGCACCAGTGCTTGTAAACTGTGGCGAAACGTCCACGTTCGGGGTGCGAGGCGAGAGGCAAGGGTCAAAGAACAAAATGGACGAACCCAAGAAAGAAAGTTTGGATCGGATGTGGAAGTTCGTGAAGGGATTCGCCGAAAAAAGCGGCACCACCTTCCATCCCACGCCCGGCGTAACAGACGCCGTGGTGAACGGCCTGGCCGCCCACGTCGAGGAACTCGGCAAACCCCTGTGCCCGTGCAATTTCTATCCGGACAAACAAGCCGAAGCCAAGCTTCGGCGATGGATTTGCGCCTGTGATGAAATGCAGATCTACAAATATTGCCACTGCCTGCTCTATGTTCGCGAAGACGGCATGCCGATCACCGAATACTTACCGGAAGACCACGAGGGGCGGCAGGTCTAC
>DATFCE010000133.1:0-11801 GCA_035253365.1 Nitrospiraceae bacterium | reverse complement strand
GGCCCGCCGTCCCAGGATCATCATGACCTCTCCACCAGCGACCGTGGCCGCCAGTGCGTTAGTCAAGAGATTCACCAGGACCTGCCGGAGCTGCTCGACATTTCCCCACACGAACGTCGGATGTCCGCCGGCGTCCATCTTGAGCGCGATCCCCTTGCCGGCAAAGGACGGTTCCATGAGCGCCACGACGGACTGGACGACCAGCTCGAGTTGGACCAATGCATGGTCGGCCGTCGGCTGCCGAGTGGACGACAGCTTGTCCTTAATAATGTGCACGACCCGGTTGAGCTCCGAGTCGATGATCGCGAGGGTCTTGTGCATCTCCGGCGTCACGCGCGGGTCTTCCGACAACGTCTGCACCTGCCACGCAATGGAATGCAGCGGCGTACCGACTTCATGCGCGACCGAGGAGGCGAGCAGGCCCAGCGCCGCTAGTCGCTCCGATCGGTTCAGCGCATCTTTGAGCTCCACCAATTGCGCATTCGTTCGAAGCAGTTCCGCGCGCGCGGCCTCCTCCCGCGCCTTGCGTTCTTCGCGCGTCAAGGCGAAATATGCGACGCTGATGAGCACACCCACGACGACGCTACGGTTAATGGCGGCGGAGACGAACCGGCCGGGTTTTGTCGGCCGTAGCAAGCCCGCGTAGGTCGCGATGATGCAGAGCGCGACGGTGAGGATCATCAGCCGGCGGTTTCTCATCGTGGCGATCAGGAGAATCGGGAGCACATATCCGTACGCCACCACGACATTGGCGGGGGCGCCGATTTCGATGAGCGTAATCCCGACGATGAGCAGCGCAGAGATCGCCGGCACCAAACCCGAGCTGTGCGACACCGCTATCGACCTCAGCGACGAAGCGAAGAATGCCATGCCGGACCTCGGTGAACGGATGATGACGGACATACGACTATATCCATTCAGAATCTTCTCGATCCCGCGTGGGTTGGACGCGTGAGCTGAGCGCGTCACGAATGGTTCGAACGTCGCCGTTGAGTTCAGCAGCTTCATCGTCGTTCAAAATCCACGCGTCCTCCGGAGCCAGTTCGATGCGGTAGTGGTTCTTCTGATTTGAGAACCATTCGATATACGGATGGGGGCTCAGCATGGGATGCGGATCGAACGAGATGAGGCTGACTTCGCCAATTTGGGGCACTTCAAAATCTCCTAATACGTGTCCGGCAAGGTCGTCATCGGCAAAATTGCGATTGACGAAACGAACGGTCTTACCCGCAACCTCGCCTTTGCAATCGCCTTTTAAATAAAGATCCACCGAGCCCAGCGCGGCAAAGACAATTCGGCCTACGACACTGCCCGGCACGCGGTTGTCGAGAAAGCCTTCTTTGACCCAGCGACTGTTTCCGAACTTTTGTGCCATGCCTTCAGACCGCCGGAGAGGGCCTTATCGGTGCGCCGACCTCGGCCTGACTTTTTCCTATCGAGCCCAGTAAGACTGCCGCGAGAATCAAGACGCTTCCGACCCATCCTCGAGGATCGAGATGCTCGCCGAGAAAATACCAGGACAACCAGGCGGCGTAGGCTGGCTCCAGCGAGAAGATCAAGGCGACACGCTGCGCGGGCACGATTTTTTGCGCCCACATTTGAACGGCAAACGCCCCGGTGGCGCACACACCGGTGACGGACAGCCCTATCAGTAGCATCCGCGTGGGCATGAATGCGGCCATCGCCGGCGATTCAACAATCATGGCGATGAACATCACCCCCGTGACCAGCACCATCTGCCAGGCGAACAGCGAGACGGCATCTCCCTGGCGCGTGTAGGATTCCAAACATACAATGTGCGCCCCAAACGCCGCAGCACAGGCCAGGCTCATGAGATCCCCGATATTCAAAGACACGCTGGGATCGACCAGAAACCAGAGTCCCAGCAGAGCCAGCCCGGCCGACATCCAAATGCGAGGTTGGAATCGCTTGAGAAACAGCGGGACGAACACCACATAGAGCGCCGTGATGAAGGCAGAGTTCGATGCGGTCGTATACCGTAATCCATCGGTTTGCAAGACATAGCCGAAGAACAGCCACACAGTGGCCACAAGACTCATGCGAAGTGTCAGGCGATCCGTCCGCAATGGAATTTTCAGAACCAGGATGACGGCTAAGGCCAGCACGGCACCGACGAGGAATCGGAGGAATAAAAATGAAAGCGGAGGAATTTGATCGAGGACGGCTTTCGTGGCGGGAAAGGTCGCGCCCCAAACCAAGGTGGTCAGCAGAAGAGCAAGCTGAGGCATGGGTGGAGAATAGTGCTGAGTTATGAGTGCTGAGTGCTGAGTTGAAACTTCATAAGTTTTTAATCAGCGCTCAGCATTCATCACTCATCATTAACGCGTTACGGTTTACACAGCGTGCACTTCTTTTGATAAGTCGTTCCCGCCTGCTCCATCGCCGCCAAGGCGCGTTCCTTATCCGGGTAATCGAACCACCCGCCTTCCCAAAAATCGGTCCGGGTATAGCTGGACGGCACTTCGGAGCATCGTTCGCGGTGCAACGTCGTCCGATCGATCGAGCGAGCAATATGGACCCAGTAAACCATGACAATCTCTACCCTTGACAACCCGCCGTCAGCCTACCATGTGCCGGCTCGACCCGCAATGCAGTGAGGATGGTTCAGATCGGACGAAGAGAAGAAACAATCAGCAGAATCTAGGGCAGGAGCTGCCATTCATCCTTTTCGATGAAGACCTTGCCGCCGGCCTGCAGTTTCTTGACATCGTCCTTCTCAAACAAACGCATGTACCGCTCGATCCGCTCCGGATCGTCGATGCGCTCTTCTTGCATCATGCCGGTGGTCAACTTGTATTTCCGAATCAGCACGGACATCGTTCCCTCCATTCAAGAGTGACAGCAACCAGGTAACATACCCGACTGGTTGCGAGCCGGTCAAGACCACGACAAGTCTCCGAATCCGGGAACGCGCGGTAGGAAAGAATGGCTGTGGGGGGATCGCTTCGGCTATAATGACGTGGCTCAATTAACGTGGACTCAGTGTGAGGAGGTTGTTCCATGCCTCGATACGAATATCGGTGCGAAGAGTGCGGCGAGCAATTTGAAATCACGCAATCGATTAATGCCCGGGCCGAAGACACCGTCTGCCCGCATTGCAGGGCTCAAAAGGCCACCAGACTGATGTCGGCCTTTGCGTCGAAAATCGTAGGTGATCACAAGCCCGGGTTTTCCGAGATGAAGGCGTATAGCAAGCTCAACGAGAAGATGAACACATTCAAAAAACTGCCGCCGGCGTTCGGCAAGCGCGTCACGCCGAGCCCGGACCTCTTCAGTGGTGGGGCCGCCGGCCCACCGCCGAAGGGAGACGGCGGACAGGGTTAAATCCCAGCCATACCGTATCTTGTGGCGCGTTCCTGTCGCGTCGACCGTGCCCTGATGGCTGCACGTCACAGGAGGCTTCATGATCGTCCGAATCCTAGTGCTCCTCTTGGCGCTTTTCCCGCTCGCGGATGCTCTCCCGTTATACGCCGCCGATGGAGGAGCGTCCGGCCCGCTGATCATTGCCGGAAACGGACCGGAACAACGCCTGATGGAAAAATTGGCAAGGGCGTTTGAAAAGGCGAATCCCCGTGCCTACGTCGACATTCTCTGGGAAGAGAATTCAAAACCGATCGAGGTGGTGGAGTCCGGCCAGGCACATATTGCCGTCTCCGGGGCCGAAGACTCCGATCTGGCTGCCACCCAAATCGGGTGGGACGGTATTGCAGTCATGGTGAATCTCTCGAATCACACGAAAGAGGTCACCACCGATCAGGTCGCCGATATCTTCTCGGGGAAGGTCAAATTCTGGTCTGATTTAGGAGGTCCCGAGACCAAGGTCTTGCTCATCGACCGGCCCAAGAATCGCAACATTCGCGATACGTTCGAACGGCAACTCGGCATCGCGGGAAAGATTCCCGATTCCGCCAAGGTCATCGGCCCGGATGATAAGGCGATTAAAACAGTCGTGGGTACGCTGCCTCCGTTGTCTGCCGTAACGTATATTTCATTGGGCCAAGCGTTGGAGGCCGTCAGTTCAGGCGTCGCCGTCCGCTTGCTTCCTGTTGATAAGGTCGAGCCTGAAGAGCCGACCGTGAAGGATGGCCGGTACAAACTTCGGCGGCCCCTTCTTCTCCTAACCAAAAAAGAATCCAATCCCACGGCGGAAGCATTTGCCGCCTTTGCGTTGAGCAAGGATGGGCAAACCATTATTGATAACGAAACGTATACGCCGTTGGCTCAGAAACCATAAATCTTTATCTTTTAATTTATAAGGAGGCGGTATGGTAAGGCAGACATCTCTGGGTCTGATCGCGTTACTCTTGGCCTTCATCAGCGACCTGACAATCTCGCCCGCGCAGTCACGGGGGGAGGAGGGAACCGTCATTGAAGGCTCCGGCTTCGGCGCATACGATACGGAATCCATCAAGGGCTTTGATGAAAACAAGGTGACCAGCGATCCCGTGTGCGACCGATCAAAACGGCCGAGAATTACCAAGGTGGAACCGGATGAAGCGAATCCCGGGGAACGCGTCACGATCAAAGGCGAAAATTTCGGGACGAAAGAATGCCTTCACGGCGTATCGTTCAGTTCCGCAGCCGGCCAGAAGATCGACTATCAGTATGTGAACGAGACGACCATCGAGGCAACGGTCCCGGAGACCAAACCCGGAATGAGTTTTGTCATCATCGTCGCCGGCGGCGGCAGCGCCCAATCCAAGCCCGTCATTATCAAAAGCAAGTAAAGCTTAGGCACGAGGCCTCGGGAAGGGGCGCGTCCCCCGGGTCAAGAACTGGTCTTGCCTGTTCGGGGTGGGGCGGGTGTAATTTGTCGCCTGGGGCGGGTGGGTGTAATAAGCGAGGGGCTAGAGGCTGAGAAGCCTCACGTCGCTTGTCCCTCGCTCTTTACTCTTGAGCCTCTCGCTGTAGCCCCGCGCCTCTTCCCGTCTCGACTTTATTTAAGGCGTTATGGTAGCGTACACGGCTCTGCAAGCGCCGGGTACAGGTTCGACTATTCAAGTGGCTGTCCTCCATGATGTTTAAGAAAATCCTCGTGGCCAACCGCGGTGAAATCGCCATGCGAATCATCCGCGCGTGTCGCGAGTTGAATATCGCCACTGCCGCCATCTACGCTGAGCAAGACTCCACGGGCATCTACGTGAAGAAGGCCGATGAGTCGTATCTTGTCGGTCCAGGCCCGGTGAAGGGATTTTTAGACGGACAACAGATTGTGGATCTGGCCCAACGCATCGGCGCCGATGCCATCCATCCCGGCTACGGTTTTCTTTCCGAAAATGCGCAATTTGCGCATCTTTGCCAGGCGTCAAAGATCACCTTCATTGGCCCCTCGCCGCAGGCCATCCACATGATGGGCAACAAGGTCAAAGCCAAAGAGTTGGCAAAGCGGGTCGGTGTTCCATTGGTTCCGGGAACCGAGGGTGGTGTAGCGAAGGTGGACGAAGCCCTGGCTTTCAGCCGGTCGGTCGGCTATCCCGTCATCATTAAGGCCAGCTCCGGCGGGGGTGGTCGAGGACTTCGTGTCGCCCGTTCCGATGAGGAGCTCAGAGAAGGCATGGAGGTCTCCTCGCGGGAGGCCGAGGCCTCATTCGGCGACGGCAGCGTCTTCATCGAGAAGTACATCGAACGGCCGCACCATATCGAATTTCAAATCCTCGCCGACCGGCACGGCAATGTCATTCATCTGGGAGAGCGCGACTGCTCGATTCAGCGGCGGCATCAAAAGCTGATAGAAATCGCGCCGTCATTGGTGCTCACCGCGCGACTGCGCCAAGACATGGGGGATGCCGCGGTCGCCATTGCTCGGGCAGTGGACTACGACAACGCGGGAACGGTGGAGTTCTTATTGGATCAAGAGGGCCGTTTTTATTTCATCGAAATGAATCCCCGCATTCAGGTCGAGCACACCGTCACGGAGCAGATCACCGCGATCGATATTGTGCGGTATCAAATTTCTATTGCCGCCGGCCGGCCGCTCGACATTCAGCAAAAAGACGTCACCCTTCAAGGCCATGCGATTCAATGCCGGATCAATGCGGAGGATCCCCGCAACAACTTCAGACCGTCGACTGGCACGGTCACGGCCTATCTCTCTCCCGGCGGCATCGGGGTCCGGATCGATGGGGCCGTGTACAAGGATTATGCTGTCCCGCCCTACTACGACGCGTTGCTCGCGAAGTTGACAGTACGGGGGCGCACATGGGACGAAGCGGTCAGCCGCATGCATCGCTCGCTTGAAGAATACGTCCTGCGCGGGGTGAAAACGACCATTCCGTTTCTCGAGCGCATCATGGAGGATGCGGATTTCCAGGCAGGGCGTTTCGACACGTCGTATCTGGAGACCCATCCCCACGTCTTCGACTACGATGAAAATCTGGAGCCCGAAGATTTGGTGGTCGCGATTTCGGCGGCGATTGCGGCGTACGAAGGACTCTGAGCAAAGAGCCATCAATAATTGTTTAAATGCTGCGAGCTAAGTTCTGACGTTGATAATCATGCCCACACGACGAATCAAAAAAAGCCCGACAAAGACAACCACGCGGCAGAAGACGAGGAATCACTCTAAGCAGCGTAGCGTCAACTTTGATTTCAGCCCGGCGCCGGCCAAGCAGCTCTTGATCACCGATGTCGTGCTCCGCGACGGGCATCAATCGTTGCTTGCCACGCGCATGCGGACTGAAGATATGCTGCCGATCGCGGAGAAGCTCGACCGGGTCGGCTATTGGTCGTTGGAAGTTTGGGGCGGAGCGACGTTCGACACCTGCTTGCGGTTCCTCAAAGAAGATCCCTGGGAGCGGCTTCGCACCCTACGCGCCGCCATGCCAAACACCCGCTTACAAATGCTGCTGCGCGGACAGAACGTGGTAGGTTATCGGCACTACGCCGACGATGTGCTGGAGCGATTCATCGAGCGCTCGGCGGCAAACGGAATCGACGTCTTCCGGATCTTCGACGCGCTCAACGACATCCGGAATATGGAACCAGCCATGCAGTCGGTCAAAGCGTGCGGCAAGCACGTCGAGGCCTCGATTTGCTACACGGTCAGCCCGGTCCATAGTATTGATCGATTCGTCGAGCAGGCCAAACGATTGGAAGATTTGGGTACGGATACGCTGTGCATTAAAGACATGGCAGGGCTTCTGGCGCCGTTCGATGCTTTCAATCTCGTGAAGCGCCTGAAGGCCGCGGTTCGCGTCCCGATCCACTTGCATTCCCATTACACTTCGGGGATGGCGTCCATGTCGTCGCTGATGGCGGTGCTCGGCGGGCTCGACATGCTCGATACCGCCATTTCACCGCTGGCCGGCGGCACCTCGCATCCGCCGACCGAAACGCTGGTCGCCGCTCTGAGGGACACGCCGTACGACACGGGCTTGACGCTGCCGCAGTTCGAGCCGATCGCCGAACATTTCCGTACTGTCCGCAAGAAATACCATCAGTTCGAGAGCGATTTCACCGGCGTCGATGCGGAGATTCTCTCGTCGCAAATCCCCGGCGGCATGCTGTCCAATCTGGCCGCGCAATTGGCGGAGCAGAACGCGTTAGATAAGATGCGGGAGGTGCTGGAAGAAGTGCCGCGCGTGCGCAAAGACATGGGTTATCCGCCGCTGGTCACCCCCAGCAGCCAGATCGTGGGGACCCAGGCCACGCTCAATGTGCTGACCGGCGAACGGTATAAGGTCATCACGAACGAAACGAAGAATTATTTCTTAGGACTCTATGGGCGCGCGCCGGGGCCGGTCGATCGTGAGGTTCTCAACCGGGCGATCGGCGATGAAGAGCGGGTCAAGGGACGACCGGCGGACCGCTTGGAGCCGGAGTTGGACGCCGTCAAGAAAGAGCTTGGAGACAAAGCTACATCAATTGAAGATGTCTTGTCCTTCGCCTTGTTCCCGGCCGTCAGCCGCGACTTCTTCGAGGAGCGCGAGCGCGGCGAATTGAAACCTGAAGCCCTCGAGCCGCCCCCGGAGAAAGGCCCGACGGTGGCCCACGAACTACATCTTGCGCCCGTCGAGTTCAATCTGATGCTTCATGGCGAGTCTTACCATATCCGCGTGTCCGGCGCCGGCCGGAAAAAAGACGGCCGCAAACCGTACTACATTCGAGTGAACGAGAAACTGGAAGAAGTGTATTTGGAGCCGCTCCAGGAAGTGCTGGCCGGTGTCCCCGAAGCCGCCGAACCGGGCTCAGCGGAGTCACCCAAACGCCCGCGTCCTACCAAGCCCGGGGACATCGCCTCGCCCATGCCGGGTCGAGTGGTCAAGGTCCTGGTGGAAAAGGGCGATCGCATCGAACAGGGCCAGCCGGTCTTGATCATCGAAGCGATGAAGATGGAAAGCCGGGTCCCGGCCCCGGTGGATGGCACTGTCGCGGCCTTGTACGTCAAAGACGGCGATGACGTCAAAACGGACGAGACGTTGATTCAACTGGAGTAGCCATGCGGCGAGATCGATCGCTGCAGTGGCGCCTTCGCCTGCTGATGGTCATGCCGGTGCTTCTGACCGCCTGCTCGACGCCGTCCGACCTGCCTCGTTGGTTTGATGCCATCCATCGTACGCCCCTTCAATCGGCGCTGGTCGCCGGACACCGCATCGTGTATCTGGATGCCGGTACCGGGCCTCCGGTGATTCTGGTTCATGGCTTCGGCGGGTCACTCTGGCAATGGGAATACCAACAACCGCTTGCCGAATCTCACCGGCTCATCACGCTCGATCTGCTCGGGTCCGGACTCTCCGACAAGCCGGACGTGGCCTACACGCCGGCGCACATGGTGGAGTCCTTTCGCGCCTTCATGGACGCAGTGCATATTCCACGCGCCTCGCTTGTCGGTAACTCCATGGGAGCCGGTCTCGTCCTCGGCATGGCGCTCACGTTTCCGGATCGCGTCGATCGAATTGTCCTGATTGACGGCTTCCCAGACCATGTCCGCGACAAATTGACAAGCCCGTTGGTGCATCGCGCCCTCGAGACATCGGCGCCGCTCTGGCTGGTGAACATGGGGAACTATTTCGCCGGCCGTGGTTTGACCAGGCGAGTTCTATCGGAAATGGTGTACGATATCGACTTGCTTACACCTGCCGTGGTTGATCGCTCGTACCGGAATCGCAAGCGAGGAGGCATGATCGGTCCCTTACTGGAGATGGCCACGCATCTCCAGGAATGGGAAGAGACCTTTGCCATGCGACTCGATCAGATCCAACACAGGACGCTGGTGATTTGGGGCGCGCAGGATAAGGTCTTCCCGCCGCACGTTGGACGGAATCTCAGCGCGACCTTGCCGAACGCCGGGTTTGAGTTGATCCCCGAAGCCGGGCACATTCCTATGTGGGAACGCCCGGACCTTGTCAATCCGTTACTTTTGAAATTCTTGCCGCCTACACACGGTTACGATATAAGAACGCCATCGTAAAGACGTAAAAGGAGGAACGATGATACGCCATGTGTATCACATCATTATTTCCGTACTTGCGTTGACCGGATTCGTCGGATGCGCCGGCATGGGCCGGTCGGCGGAGAAGGAGTTCGTGTATAAGAACCTGCCGGTTACCACAGACAGCGCAGCAACGGGGAAAGGCCAGTCCGTGACATTTAAAGGCGCACCGATGGCGCTCGACGGACCCGGCATCAAGGTCGGCGACATCCTCCGCGATGTCCAAGTCGCCAAGAAGGACCTGTCACTCGTCAACATTGCCGACACCAAAGGAAAGGTCAGAATCATCAGTATCGTGCCGTCGCTCGACACCAAGGTCTGCGAGCAACAGACTCACTATCTGAGCGAGAAGAACAAAGGACTGGACCAGCAGGCGGAGTTGATCACGGTCAGCATCGATACACCGTTCGCCCAGAAGCGGTTTGCCGAGGAGGCGAAGATCAACAACATCACCTTCCTGTCCGATTATCGCGGTGCAGACTTCGGCAAAACCTACGGGCTCCTGGTGAAGGATCCCCATTTTCTTGCCCGTACCGTCATGGTTGTGGACAAAGATAATGTCATTCGCTACATGCAAGTCACACCTGAACTGGCGCAACTACCGGACATGGACGCCGCCTTCAAAGCCGCGCGGGCGCTATCCGGATCTGAATCTTAGCGCAAGCTTTATATTCAATCGATCCATGAGGATGCTCAAAAGGATGCATCACACCCGCCCAACCCCAAGCGCGCCAAGACGCGTTCCTTCCCGTAGCAACGAGGCCGCAGGGAGTTTGGACGCCGAGGCGTACATTTCGCGTACGTTGAGGCATCCAAATGACCGAGAACGAAGCTTGGGAAGGGGCGTGTCCTTCGGGAAGGGGTGCGTCTCGGCGCGCTTGGGGTGGGTTGGGTGAGATAGTTGCCTGGGGCGGGCGGGTGAAATAAAACCTTTTTCAGCATCCTGCTAAAACTATGGCGCACTACGACATGCTTGTCATCGGCACCGGTCCCGCCGGTCAAAAGGCGGCGGTGCAATCCGCCAAGCTCGGCAAGAGAGTCGGCATCATCGAGCGCCATGAAGTGGTGGGCGGAGTGTGCATCAACTCCGGCACCATTCCCAGTAAATCCTTACGGGAAGCCGTACTCTACCTCTCCGGTTTTCACCAACGCAGCCTCTACGGTTCCACCTACCGCGTGAAGAAAGACATCGCGATGGAGGACCTGGCGTTCCGGGCGAATCACATCATCACCGAAGAAATCCAGATCATTCAGGACCAGATGGCCCGCAACCATGTGGATCTGATCTTCGGCACCGCGCGCTTCGTCGACCCGCATCGTCTCGCCGTCATACGGCACAATGGAACCGTCGAGCACACGGCCGACCATATCGTCATCGCCGTCGGCACCAAACCGGCCCGGCCGCCCGACGTCCCGTTCGACGGCCATTCCATTATCGATACTGATGAGCTGTTGACCTTGAAGGCGCTCCCAAAGTCGCTCATCATTATCGGCGGCGGCGTCATCGGATCGGAGTACGCGTCCATCTTCGCCATGATGGGCATACAGGTCGTCTTGATCGATCGGCGACCTCGGCTCCTGGAATTTGTCGATACGGAAATTATCGAGGCGTTGCAACGCCAGCTCCGCGATATCGGCGTCACGCTGTATCATGATGAAGAAGTGGTGGCGATTACGAAGGCGCCCGATGGGCAGGTGGAGCTCCGTCTCCACAGCGGCATGCAGCTCACCGCCTCTACCGTCATGTATTCCGCCGGACGGATGGGCGCGAGCGATGAGCTGAACCTGGACGTCGTCGGTATCAAGACCGATGAGCGAGGCCGCCTGCCGGTCAATAAGCAGTACCAAACGGTCGTCCCTCACATCTATGCCGCCGGGGATGTCATCGGATTTCCCGCCTTGGCCTCGACCTCCATGCAACAAGGCCGCCTTGCGGCGTGCCATGCGTTCGGTCTTCACTATGAGGTCCGGACCCAGCTCCTTCCCATCGGCATCTACACCATTCCGGAAATTTCCATGGTGGGACCGACGGAGCAGGAATTGATGCAACAACAGATTCACTACGAGGTCGGTATTGCCCGCTATCGGGAAATTGCGCGTGGAAAATTGATCGGGGACGACATCGGGATGTTGAAATTGCTGTTTCACAGTCAAACACGCCAACTGCTTGGCGTCCACGCCATCGGCGAAGGCGCCACCGAACTGATCCACATCGGACAAGCCGTCATGGCGCATGGCGGCAAGATCGATTATTTCGTGGACAACGTCTTTAACTATCCGACGCTCGCCGAATGCTATATGGTCGCGGCGTTGGCCGGCCTCAATCGACTGCCCCGCCCCTGGCTGCCGG
>DATFCE010000132.1:0-18425 GCA_035253365.1 Nitrospiraceae bacterium | reverse complement strand
GGATAAACACTGACCCGGGGACGGGCGCGGCCCTCGAATTTCACCACGCCGGAGATCAAGGCGAAAATCGTATGATCCCGACCAAGGCCGACGTTGAAGCCGGGGTGGAACTGGGTGCCTCGCTGCCGGACCAGGATGCTGCCCGCTTTCACGCGCTCGCCTCCATATGCCTTGACGCCGAGATACTGTGGATTACTGTCGCGGCCGTTTCGAGATGATCCGGCGCCTTTCTTTGTTGCCATGCCGAACTCCTTTAAGCTGGTTTCGATGGAGCTGAACCGGTCGCGATATCGGTGATGCGAACTTGCGTGAACGACTGGCGATGGCCCTTTGTCCGTCGATAATTCTTTCGTCGTTTCTTTTTGAAGACCATGATCGACCGAGTTCGGCCCTGGCGAAGGATTTCCGCTGTGACTCTGCCTTGCTCCACCCATGGATGCCCGAGGATCAGACCTGCCTCGCCTTGGATCATTCGGACCTGAGTGAGTTCAACTGTCCCGCCGACCTCACCGGGTAATTTTTCCACCTGGAGCACTTCACCGGGTTCCACCCGATATTGTTTGCCTCCTGTCTCGACAATCGCGTACATACTGCGCCTCCTTCAAACGAGCCAACCCTTCTATCACGGCGATCAAAAGAGTGTCAAGGTTTGATGCTCCATGCGAGGTCTCCGAGTCGAACTTGACGGGTCTTTTTGGCCGCTGCTATAGTGATCGAGTCGGTGCTTTCCTCACAATCCAACCGGGTGATTCGATGCTGGAACCAAGTGAAAAAATCTGGATGGATGGCTCGTTCGTGGACTGGAAGGATGCGTCCGTTCATGTGCTGACGCATTCTCTTCATTACGGGCTGGCCGCCTTTGAAGGCATCCGTTGTTATAAAGGAAAGACCGGTTCTTCGATCTTTCGCCTGGACGAGCATGTCGATCGGCTTTTCGAATCGGCGCACATTGCTCAGATGGCGATTCCGTACGAAAAGAAACAGGTGACGGACGCCATTGTCGAAACGGTGCGAATCAATCGGTTAGAAGCGTGTTACATTCGCCCGATTGTCTACATCGGTTATGGGATGATGGGCCTGTATCCGGGGGACAATCCGATTCGGGTCGCCATTGCCGCCTGGAAGTGGGGCACCTATCTCGGTGAAGAGGCGTTGACGAAAGGAATCCGGGCGAAGGTCTCATCGTTCACCCGCCACCACGTCAACATCGCGATGACGCGAGGCAAGATCTCCGGGCAATACGTGAACTCGATTCTGGCGAAGAACGAAGTGAAAGCCGCGGGATATGACGAAGCGATCATGCTCGATCCCGACGGCTACGTCGCCGAAGGAACCGGCGAGAACGTCTTCATCCTCCGCCGAGGGCAATTGTTGACGACGCCGCTTACCTCGATCCTGGAAGGCATCACCCGTAGCGCGGTGATGCAGCTTGCGCGCGAGCGCAATATCCCGGTTGTCGAAGAGCGTTTTTCGCGTGATGCTCTGTATGTCGCCGATGAGATGTTTTTGACGGGGACAGCCGCGGAAATTACGCCGGTTCGTGAAGTGGATGGCCGCCGCGTCGGTAAAGGGACACTCGGTCCGGTGACGAAGGAATTGCAAACGGCTTTCTTCAGCATCGTCCGCGGTGAGGACCGTACACACGGCTCATGGCTTACCCGCGTGTGAATCCTGCCTATTAGTAGCGACTGCCTTCAATCCGCTTTGAATTTAAGAAGCGAATGACGCGACATGAACCGTATCGGTCCTGTCCGCAGGTCGCTTAACGTTATGGCGTCGCTGGAGCTGGAGTCGGCGCGGTCCCTTCGCCTGGTGGGGCTGCTTTGGGAGCTTCCGATGCCGGTGTGCTGGGGGATGTTGCAGGAGCAGGAGAAGTCTCTTTCTTGTTCAAGTCGATGACGGTCGAAGAGAACGTTCGCTCTTTGGAAAGAATCGCCAGCCCTAACGAGGTCACCATGAAGATCACGGCCGCGCCGATGGTGACCTTGCTCAAAAAGGTTCCCGGCCCGCGGCTGCCGAACACCGTTTGGCTGGATCCGCCGAAGGCTGCTCCCATCTCGGCTCCCTTTCCGGCCTGTAGCAAAATGGAGGCGATCATGAGAAAGCAGACGATGACATGAATGATGACGGCCAGCGTGTACATGAGAACTCCTTAGTAACCAGCTTGCCCCGGCTAGGCGAGCGCGATGATTTTAGCAAAACGGTGGGGATCGACACAAGATCCTCCGACCAGGGCGCCGTCGATCTCATCCGAGACAAACAAATCGCCGGCATTGTCCGGTGACACACTGCCCCCGTACAGGATTCGCATTTGATTCCCGGCCTCTTCGCCCCACGCTTGTGCCACTACGGAGCGGAGGACCTGATGCACCGCGACGGCTTGCTGTGGTGTGGCGGCACGCCCGGTGCCGATCGCCCAGACCGGCTCATACGCAATCGATACCGCTTCCATGTCCGCTTGCGAGACGTCTTTGAGCCCGTGCTGCATCTGCTCGCTCACGACGATGTCGGTCCCTCCCTGTTCCCGCTGCGTCAAAGTTTCACCCACGCAGAGGATCGGATGCAGCCCATGACGAAGCGCCGCCTTGATCTTTTTATTGATCCCGTCATCATGATCTCCAAACCATTGCCGCCGCTCGGAATGACCGATGATGACATATCGGCAGCCAAGGTCCTTCAACATGGGCGCGGAGATTTCGCCTGTGAACGCTCCTTGGTCCTCCCAATAGAGATTCTGCCCGGCAAGAGCATACGGCGGCGGGCTCGGCAAGGACTGCGCGACGGCATGCAGGGCCGTAAAGGGAGGCGCAAGGACCACGTCGACCTTTGGCGCGGGAACCAATTCCAGAAGTTGGCGCACGAACTGGACCGCTTCGGTCGCGGTCTTGTGCATCTTCCAATTACCGACGATCAGCCGTGGCCGCATTGATTCCCTGTGGCAAGTAAAAAGTTAAAGGGCAAAAGTTAAAAGTGAGCATCAACGGAGGCCAGGCGAAACATTCTTACTTTTAACTTTTTACTTTCACCTCGTGACGATGCTCGTCACGCGTGTTGGTCGGGTAGGGCCGCCAACCCCGGCAACTCTTTCCCTTCCAACAACTGGAGAGTGGCGCCGCCGCCCGTGGAAATGAAGGACATGCTCTCGGACTCGCCGGCGCGGTGGACGGCGAGGGCGGTATCACCGCCGCCGACGATCGTGAGCGCATAGGCATTGGCGACAGAATGCGCCACAGACAGCGTACCACGCGCAAAGGCATCATTTTCGAAAACACCCATCGGGCCGTTCCACAGGATGGTTTTGGCGTTCTGAACGGCTTCACTGAATAATTTGACAGAAGCCGGTCCGATGTCCATGCCATACCAACCTTTCGGCATTTCCTGCACCGGCACAATCTTCGTTTCCGCTCCGGGCTCACGACCGGCAGCAACGACACAGTCCACCGGAAGGTAAAATTTGACGCCGCGGGTGAAGGCATGTTCTTGCACGCCTTTGGCGAACTCAAGCATCTCATCTTCCACCAACGAGTTCCCGATCTCCAGGCCTAAGGCTTTAATGAAGGTGAAGGCCATCCCCCCGCCGATGATGACCTTGTCGACCTGCTTGCCCAGATTCTCAATCACACCGATCTTTCCCGAGACCTTGGCGCCCCCGAGAATGGCGACGAATGGCCGCATAGGATTGGCCACCGCCCCCTCGAGGTACTCGATCTCTTTTTTCATCAAATATCCGGCCGCGGACTGCTTCACGAATTTCGGAATGCCGACCGTGGACGCGTGCGAGCGGTGCGCGGCCCCGAAGGCGTCATTGATATAGACATCGGCCAGGGAAGCGAGCGACCGCGAGAAGGCTTCGTCGTTTTTCTCTTCGCCGGCATGAAAGCGAAGGTTCTCGAGCAGCAGGACGTCTCCGGGTTTCATCCGGGCGACCAGATGTTCCACGGCGGGACCGATACAGTCGGGCGCGAAGGTGACTTCTTTGCCGAGCAGGCGCTGAAGTCGTTTGGCTACCGGCGCGAGACTGAACCGCGGATCGGGCTTGCCTTTGGGTCGGCCGAGATGCGAGCACAGAATGACTTTCGCCCCCTCGTCCACGCAGTGATTGATGGTAGGTAAAGTGGAGCGGATACGGGTATCGTCGGTGATTTGCAGCGCGTCATCGAGCGGAACGTTGAAGTCGGCTCGAATGATGACGCGTTTATTGTGAAGGTCGACCTCGTCGATCGTCTGCTTGTGCAGGTTCATGAGCGCTCCTTACATAGCGCCCGCTTCGGCCGAGGACAGCGGATGCTCGGTGCAGGAATGCCGGATAGATGGTCGTCAAGATTTGTGCGCGATAAATTTGGCCAGATCACGGACGCGACAGGAATAGGCCCATTCATTGTCGTACCATGCGATGGCCTTGACCATCCGTTGTTGAAGCACCGTCGTCAATGGCGCATCAACCGTCGCGGAATGCGTGTCGCCGTTCCAATCGGAGGAGACGATGGGAGCCTCGGAGTACTGCAAGATCCCCTTGAGCGGGCCTTCAGCCGCTCGCCGAAAGGCCGCATTGACAGCGGCAGTATCGCAATCTTGTTCCGTTTCAACCGTTAAATCAACAACCGACACGTTCGGCGTCGGAACGCGCATCGCCATCCCGTCGAGCTTGCCCTTGAGCTGCGGGAGCACCAGATGCAGGGCTTTGGCGGCGCCTGTGGTGGTCGGCACCATGGAAAGGGCGGCCGCCCGCGCGCGACGAAGGTCTTTGTGCGGCAAGTCCAAAAGCTGCTGATCATTCGTGTAGGAATGGATCGTGGTCATAAGCCCATGGCGGATGCCGAAGTTCTCCAGCAACACTTTCGCGACCGGCGCTAGACAATTGGTCGTGCACGAGGCGTTGGACACGATATAATGCGCGCGGGGATCGTACATATCCGCGTTCACGCCTAGGACGATCGTCACGTCCGGATCTTTCGCCGGGGCGGTGATGATGACTCTCTTGGCGCCCGCTGAAAGATGTCGGCTGGCCCCTTCGCGGTCGGTAAAGCGGCCGGTCGACTCAATGACCAGATCGACGCCCAAGTCCTTCCACGGCAATTCCTTCGGGTCTTTCTTGGCAAGAATCTTGATCGATTTCCCATTGACGACGATCTCGTTTTCACGGGCCTCGACATCGGCCTTCAAGGTCCCATGAACGGAGTCATACTTCAGTAGATGCGCCAGCGTTTTGGCGTCGGTGAGGTCATTGACGGCGATGAATTCGAGGTCGGGATCGCCCAATGACGCCCGAAACGCCAATCGACCGATCCGGCCAAATCCATTGATGCCCACGCGAATTCCCATGGTCAAACCGTCTCCTCAATCACGACTAAAGAAAGAAAAATGCCGGCCAATATGACCGGCAACCGCGCGCAATCCTACCCAGGGGTAGGGAAAGTTGTCAAGAAGGGGTTTAAGAGAAGTCTGGATAGAAGCTTTTGTCCCGAAGACGCCTACGGGAGCACCCAACTAACCGAAGCATGGCTGCGAATCCCGTAAACTCGGCCGTTACGGCCTCAAACAGTACGGTATTCGCCCTTGCATTGAACCAGCAAGGGGCATGCTCCGGTAAGTTGTGTCCCGCTCCCTACAGCGATGGTGACAAAAGCTTCTACCCAGACTTGATGTGATGCAGGGGATGAATTTATTTTTCTTTCTCCATCCGCTCGCCGAGGAGCTTCAATCTTCTTTCGCCGGATTGTTTGATGAAGGCCATGTTTTCTTTGAGATGTTGTTCGGCGGTGATTTTGCCCTCTTCGCGGCGCTTCAATTGATCCGTGCCGAATTGTGCCATCTCGCCGATCGCCTCGTCGTTGATCTGTTTCCAGAGCGTTTCGCACCGCCTTTGTTTTGAGGCGGGATAGCGATCGCAGGGCTGATCAGCCCACCCGATGTCGGAGGCGGCTACGAGCGAAAGCGTGACGAGAAAAGCAAAGGTAGACTTCATGGATGTTGGAGGGATGCAAGTGACGCCGCGTAGAATACATTGCCGCCGCGTCCTTAGATCTGCATAGCAGCCTTCACTTCGTCCAGTGTCTGATGGGAAACCACGGCGGCTCGCTTCACGCCTTCGCGGACAATGTCATGAACGTGATCGGTATCGCCGGTCAATTTTATTCGCGCATCCCAGATCGGCATGAGGCGCTGAACCATCGCATCCGCCGCGAGCTTTTTACAGTCAATACAACCGATCTCCGCTGTACGGCATTCCCGATTCACTCGTTCGATGACGGGCTCAGGTGAGAAGATCTTGTGAAAGTCGTACACCGGGCAAATGTCTGGATTGCCGGGGTCGGTGCGTTTGACACGGGCGGGGTCGGTCACCATGGTCTTGAGCTTTTGCCGGAGGACCGGCTCTGTGTCCGACAGATTAATCGTGTTCCCATAGCTCTTGCTCATCTTTCGGCCGTCGGTGCCGAGCACTTTAGGATAGGTCGTGAGCAATTCTTGCGGATCCGTAAAGACGGACTTGTACAGATTGTTGAAGCGGCGCGCCAGCTCACGCGTCAGCTCTAAATGCGGCAATTGATCTTTGCCGACCGGCACGAAGTCCGCCTGATAGATGAGAATGTCGGCGGCTTGCAGCACGGGGTAGCCTAAAAAGCCATACGTGGCCAAATCCCGTTCTTTGATCTGCTCCTGCTTCTCCTTATAGGTGGGATTTCGTTCGAGCCACGGAATGGGCACAATCATGGAGAGCAGCAAATGCAAGATCGCATGGTCGGGATTATCCGACTGCACAAACACGGTCGCGTTTTGCGGATCGATCCCTGCCGCCAGCCAATCGATCAGCATCTCACGGGTAAATTCTCGGATATGACTGGTGTCCTCATAGTTGGTCGAGAGCGCATGCCAGTCAGCGATGAAGAAAAAACAATCATACTGATCTTGCAATCTTTTCCAATTGTCCAGCGCCCCCAAGAGGTTTCCTAAATGCATTAACCCGCTGGGCTGCATCCCGCTCAAGACGCGCTGCCTCGCCATGATCAATGGACCCCCATCGTGGAGAGCAGCGCGCCGGCCATGACATTGACCATCGTGCCGGTGATCATCTGGATCACATGAATGTGCGGGTCCAAGAGAATCAACCCGACGATGATCAGCATCCCATACGGCTCCATCTTGACCATTGAGGTGGCCCACTGCGGTGGCAGAAGGCTGGTCATGATTCGCCCGCCGTCTAATGGCGGGATGGGGAGGAGGTTGAACAACATGAGCAGCAGATTGATCAAGACCGAATAGGCCGACATGACGGCTACAGGCAAGAGGAGCATGCCGAAGACGTCCCGGCGTGGGGTGGGCGCCTGTTGCTCCGACCAATATGATGACAACGAGGGGTCGATAGATAAGATCACGCTAAAGACGATGGCGCTGAGGATGGCCAAAAGAAGATTCATCCCCGGCCCGGCGGCCGCCACCAAGGCCATGTCACGCCGTGGATTTCGAAGTTGCGCGGGATTGACGGGCACCGGCTTAGCCCACCCGAGAAAAAACCCGCCCGGAAGCAGCAGGCACATGAGCGGCAGAATAATGCTGCCGAAGGGGTCGATGTGGACTAGCGGATTGAGCGTCAACCGTCCTTGCAACCGGGCGGTGGCGTCGCCGTACCGGTTGGCGACCCAGCCATGCGCATATTCGTGAAGCACCATCGCGAGAAAAAGCGGCAGCGCCATATACGAGATGGTGTGCAAGATGTGCGAGAGCGAGTTCATGATCGATGGGCCCTAGTTCAGTTGGACTAATTTACCGCCTTTGACATAAATGATAAATAGCCGTCGATTCAGCACGCCACCCGGCCCGAATGACGCCGTCCCGGCGAGCGCCGGCAGATCCGGTGTATTGATCAATTGCTCGTAGACCGACTGGCCGGAGGATGCGCCTTTGCGAATCGCTTCCAGCACGACCCGCATCGCATCGTACGCTTGCGCGGAAAAGAGCGAAGGCTCGGCTTGAAATCGGCGCCGGTAGCGATCGACGAATTCGCGCACATGCTGATCGGGACTGTCGGCAAAAAATCCGTCGACAAAGATGCTGCCGTCGATTGAACGATCGGCTAAGCGAAGGAGATCTGACGAATTCCAGGTATTGCTGCCGAGCAAATGCACCTTCACATCATAAAAGAGCAACTGTGGGGCGATGAGCGCGACCTGTCCGGAATCCGCGGGCAGGAAGATGGCATCGAACCCGGGCGTGTAAATGGTGCGCGCCGTGCCCTTGCTCGTCTTGGTCGTTTCGGCTTGGCCGTATCGCTTCAGGTCCTCTTCCTTGATGCGCCGGATCTGCGGGCCAAAGTCCGTATCGGTTTCCTTATAGGACTCCACGGCGATCAGCTCGCCGCCGCGTTTCTTGACTTCGGCGCCGAATAAATGCGCCAGTTCCTGCCCGTACGCCGTATCGGGATACAAGATGCAGAATCGGCGGTAGCCGAGATTCCCCAGCGCGTGTTCAGCCAAGCGCTGCACCTGTTGCGGATGCGTCATAGCCGTGCTGAGGACGTAATTGCCGAGTCGATGGACATCGGACATGGTCGCGGAGGGAGTGATAAACGGCGTATCGCTTTGTTCGGCTAACCCGGCCATTGTCTGCAGATCGCGGGAAAGGAGCGGTCCGATCACGGCCAGCGGGCGGTGTTCGGCGAGCGTGTCCGAAAGTTCCATGCGAAGGACGGCCTTGTCCGTTTCGCTGTCGATGACCTTGAGGGCGACCGAGGTTACGCCGAGGGTGTCTTTGCCTTTTTCCAGCGCCAACTGAATGCCGTTCAACGAATCAATGCCGAACTGTTGAAGCCGCCCCGACAACGGCAGGACCGCCGTGACGACCTGCTGGCTGGTTCTCAATTTCTCTTTGATGGATCGGAGAATGTCCGAGGCCGCCGGCGCGTAGTCGTGATTGGGAAATCGATTCAGGAATACACGCGCGTTTCGTTCCGCCAGGTGTTCCTCGCCTCGTGAGGTCTGAATCTCAATCAACCGAATGAGCGCGAGATCGCCGGGAAATTCGGTCGGATAGGTGTCACGGAGCCGCAGCAGCGCTTTTTTATCCAGCTTTTCCAGGACCGCGTCGCGAATGCGCTGGCGGACTTCAGCCCGCTGTGAGTCGGGCGAGAGGCTCAGTTCTTCGACCCAGACCTGAATGGCTTTGAAGACGTCCCCCTTCTTGCTCTGAACTTCCCCGATCAACCGAAGCGCTTGCCGTTTAAGATCGGGCGTGGGCGGTAAGGCTCGCACTTCCGTGAGCGACGTCAGCGCCGCATCGAGATTTCCCATGGTGATCTGAGCCGCTCCCAACATCAATCGCGCCCGTCCGGCCAGATCGGACTCCGGAAATTCCGAGAGCAGTTGATTGAGGTACGAGATGCCCTCTTCAGATTCTTTTTTGCTGATCAACGCGACCGCCAACAACAGATACGCGTCATCCACGTCGCCGGGCCGAGGTGATGACGCCAGAAATTTTTTCAGGACCGTAATAGCCGACGCCTCCTGACGAGTCTCGATGAGATTTCTGGCATGCTCAAGCGGTGAGCGAGCAGCCGGAGCGCTGGATGATTTACGCTCGGGGGCTGATAAACTCGGTGTCGCTGAAAAAATCACACAGATGAGGCTAAGAGCACACACGAAAGCCGGCAATATCGCAGGAAGATGTGTGCATGAACGGCAGGAGAGTTCAGAACAGAAAAACCGAGCGATGGGACACATCCTTCGCTGGAGAGTTGATGTTGCAGACATTACATCCTAGCATAGGATACCCGAGCTGATGTCACTATAGGAGACCGCGGTTTCTGGTGTCAATATTGCGAGATCGATATAGGTGGAGACGCACGTCTTGCTGCACCGCTTCAGTGCTTGAACCTTCTTCCGGACCGTACACGCATGGGTGAATGGCGAGACAATCCGGCATCGGAGAAAACACGCGTCCCTCTGGACGTGACACTTCGCTCATCGGATGCTTCCCTCCATCTGTTCGATTCTCTGGTAGACCGATATCTTGCCACGCTTCGGATTGAAGGTGGGTTGGCCGGCAATACGCTGGAAGCCTATCGTCGCGATTTAGGGAAATTGCAGGCTTATCTGTTGGCGCTTCAAATAGAAAATCTGGCCGATCTGACTCGGCACACCATGTCCGGATTCTTGGGGCACTTGAGGCGGTCCAAACTTTCATCTTCGTCGATTGCCCGATGTTTGGCGTCGATTCGGGGGTTTGACCGGTTTCTCCTTCAAGAGCGGATGATCGCAGACGATCCTCTGCGGACAATTCAGGCGCCTCGGCGCTGGAAGCGGCTTCCACGAACCTTGACGCAACAGGACGTCTCTCGATTATTGGATCTCAAAGGGCGATACCGTGAAGCGGAAGAGGTGCGCGATGCCGCGATGGTGGAATTGCTCTATGCCACGGGCCTGCGGGTTTCGGAATTGGTGAGCCTGGAATCGTCCCAAGTAAATCTGGCGGTGGGGTATCTTCTCACCGCCGGCAAAGGCGGCAAACAACGCGTTGTCCCGATCGGCGACATCGCGCGGGAAAAAATCGGCACGTACCTCTGTAAGGCGCGAACGGTCCTATTGCGAAACGGCCAGTGTCCGCATCTTTTCGTCACACGGCGCGGCAAAAAGTTGAGTCGGCAATGCTTTTGGAAATTGCTTCGCATCCGCGCGCGGCAGGCCGGGATTGCCCAGCCAATTTCCCCCCACATGCTCAGACATTCGTTTGCCACGCATCTGTTGGAGCATGGCGCCGACCTTCGTGCCGTCCAAGCGATGTTGGGGCATGCCAAGCTTTCGACGACGCAGATCTATACCCATGTCGAGCGCGAGCGATTGAAACGACTCCATACCGATTTTTTCCCGCGGAAACATCGGCGGAAAGATTTGGTTCAGGCTGTTCAAAGGGCGTCGTGAAAGAATTATGCCGTCAATGTGCCAGGATTGGTTGACAAGACCTATCGGACTTGATACGATCCGCAAACGCTTAGCAATTCTTAAGAATTCGGGCGGATAGCTCAGCCGGGAGAGCGCTGCCCTTACAAGGCAGAGGTCACAGGTTCGATCCCTGTTCCGCCTACCAGGCAAGACCATATCGTAGCAGACGGAAGCTTGTCGGTTCTCTTGCATAAGGCTGCCCGAAACCAGAATCTTCCTAAATGTGGGGCCGTCGTTCAGCTTGGTTTAGGACGCCAGATTGTCAATCTGGAGGTCGCGGGTTCAAATCCCGTCGGCCCCGCCATTTCTCCCACGACATGATAGTGCCGAGATTATGTTCACTCACGTAGGAGGAGATGCTGTAACCTGATGATGTTCCAAGCCGGTCCCATGGGGCTTGTCGGTACGCTGGGTGTCGTTTCAAAAGTTGTCCTGCTGGCGCTCTTCTTCTTCTCCGTCATTTCCTGGGCCATTATCCTGGTCAAGTGGCGTGCTTTCCGAACCAGTGATCGTGAAGATCAACGGTTTCTCGCCAGCTATGTCCGTGCTCAGGACAAAGAAGATCTTCGGCGGCATGCCAAGCGTCAAACGGGCAGCCCGAGTGCCGCAGTGTTCTTGGGAGTGCTGGATCGGATCGCTCCGGAAAGTGATAGAATTTCCGGTGACCCGCTTCGTACCGGGTTGGCGTTCGAATCATCGGCGGAGACGGCGAATGCCGACCGGCATTATCTAGACCGTGTCGTGGCGCATATCATGCAAGATCAGTTGGCTAAACGGGAGACGTACTTGCCGTTTCTCGCCACCACCGGAAATATCGCGCCGTTCATTGGTTTGCTAGGGACGGTGCTGGGTATCATCGATGCCTTTCGTGAAATCGGAAAGCAAGGGACGGCCAGTATCGGCGCGGTCGCGCCGGGAGTCGCGGAGGCCTTGATTGCGACGGCGGCGGGTCTCTTCGCCGCGATCCCCGCCGTGATTGCGTATAATTATTTTGTGGCGAGAATTCGCAAGATCGCCTTCCGCGTCGAAGCCTTTAGCATCGAATTATTGAACGATGTGCACACGCGTATGAAACAGGTCGGTGTGCGCGGATGATATTTGAAAGCCGCCATCGGAGATTTTTGGCGGAGATCAATGTGATCCCGCTCGTGGATGTCGTGCTGGTGCTGTTGGTGATTTTTATGGTCACTGCGCCGATGTTGTATCGCGGGATGGACATTACGCTCCCGACCTCTTCGAGCAACAACATCAAGCCCGAGGCTCGCGTGGTGCTTACCATCGAGCGCGATCAACGAGTCTTCGTCGACAAAGACCCGGTGCCGGTGGGGGAACTCGAGCCGAAGCTCAAAGCGATGAAACAAAGCAATGCCGACGTGTCGGTCTATTTGCGAGCCGATCGGGATGTGCCGTATGGCACAGTCGTTCAGGTGATGGACGGCGTGAAGCGATCCGGTATCGAAAAGCTGGGCATGGTGACGGATCCTTCGGCGCCGGAACGGATCAAAGAAGAGCCGATCCATTCCAACAAAGCGAATACTAAGAGTGGCCGGTGATGTCCGTCGGAACCTATCCGAATCTTTTCGTCGTCTCGGCTGAGCGGCGCGCTATCCTTGGCCAGCGGCTCGGCTCGATGCTGGCCTTGTCGCTGGCGCTCCATGCCCTTCTATTGATGGTCGTGGCTGGCCTGCGCTTGCCAGCTAAAGTCGAGCGCCCGTTATCTTCGTACGAGGTTTCCTTAGTCACTCTGCCGACCCCTCAGCGTGTCGAGACACCGCAGGCTACGCCGCCTCGAGAGCCGCAGCCCGTGCCGCGAGTGACGCCGCCGGTTCAAGCCCCTCTCAAAAAGGTGGAGCCGCAGCATGAAAAGTCGACTCTTCAGCCAAAAGAACCCCCTGTGACGATGACTCCGAAGCCGGCGCCTCAGCCTCTGACCAGGGCGCAAGAGAATAAGTCCGTCACTGCTCCGACCTCTCGACTTCCTGCCGCGCCTCAACCGGCAGTTAAGGCTCCTGAGTCCAGATCGGTCCCCATTCCATCGCCACCCGTCAAGACGGCGCCACAGCCGGCGCCGCCGATGATAAAGGTGCCCGAATATAAACCGGTACCTCTCCCGGCTTCACCGTCGTCGCGTAAAACACTGGATCGGGAGATTCTCCGCGGGGTCACTCTGCCTCCGGAAGCGCCGAAGTTCAGCGAGGTCAGTCCGATTTCCGGAGAGAGTCCTAAAGAAACGAATGATTCAACACCGACCCAAAAGGACATCAAGAAACTGCTCGGTAATCTGAACGTGCCTGAGCCCGCGATGCCTGCTGTTCCCTCTCCGCCTAAACAAATCGCTCAACCGCTTAAATCCGTGCCGGTGCGTCCGTCGGTCACCGAGGAATTGAGCCAACTCAATAAATTGAACGAACGATTGCAGAACGAATATAAACAGAGAGAACATGTGGAGGCCCCGCGCCAGGTTGCGCAAGCTCGCTCGATAGCTCCGCCTCCGCCGCAAGCTGTCCCTCAAGTGACGAAGACGAGCCTGAAAAATCCTTTAACCAAGATTCAGGCCATCAGCAGCAGCGGCCCGGGAGCGAATCAATATCTGCAACGCATTCAACAGTTAATTAGCTCACGGTGGAGCCCTCATCAGGTCGATCCGACGATCGAATCCTTTCGCGTTATTGTGAAATTCCGTCTGAATCGTGATGGAAAAGTGGATTCCGTCAAGGTGGAGCAAACATCAGGGAATGGCTACTTTGATGATGCCGGGGTACGAGCGGTCGTCTCCGGATCATTGCCGGGATTCCCGCCCGAGATGTCCGATCAATATCTTGATGCGCATTTCAGCTTCCTCGTCGGTGAGCAGGCCAGTTGAATCCATGAAAGTCGCTACACTCGTCCTTTATTTCATAGCGGTTGTCGGGCTGATCGGAATCCTGGAGTCCGGGGCCGCCGATGTCTTTATGGAGGCGACTCGACCGGACTTCCAAAAGATCCCGATCGGCGTGCTCGGATTCCGGGGCAACGTGGGATCGGATCACACGGGAGAGCGGGCGGCAGAAGTCCTGAGGGCCGACTTGCGGCGGTCCCAGATTTTTTCCGTCGTCGATCTGTCGAAGCTTGGAATTAAACTCGACGGCATGCTCGATGCCAAGATGAACGGCAAAAATGGTGCGGCGAAAGCGGTATTCAAACAAGCCTCTGAACAGGGGGTGTCGGTCCTTGTCTGGGGAAAAATGGCGGGCCGCGACGCCGACTTAATTATGGATGGATCGGTATACGACGGGGGAAGCGACAACGTCATTGATAAGCGGTATGTCGGAACACAAGGGGCGCTTCGGTTGATGGCGCACCGGCTGGCCGACGAACTCGTCTACCGCTATACCGGGGAGCAAGGGATCGCGCGAACCAAGATTGCCTTTGTCTCGGAACAAGGGGGAAGCCGCGAATTGTATGTCATGGATTATGACGGTTATGGCCCCCGGCAGATCACGGCGGATGGATTTCTCAATCTCATGCCGCGTTGGTCCAGAGACCGACGGTACTTGATCTTTACGGCATACAAAGATCGCAGTAAACAGAACATCGATATGGTGGAATTGGCGACGGGGAAACGTTGGACGTTGATTTCTCTGCCCGGGTTAAACATTACGCCGGCCCTCTCGCCGGATGGGAATCATTTGGCGTTTTCCACGAGCCAAGACGGCAATTCGGAAATTTACAAATTGGATACGAATACAAAGGCACTCCAACGCTTGACGGTTCATCCCGGGGGCGATCTGTCGCCCTCGTGGTCGCCGACGGGCCGAGAACTGGTCTTTACCTCGGACCGCGGGGGAGGACCGCAGCTCTACATCATGAGCGCCGACGGGTCGAATGTGCGCAGGCTGACCTATGAGGGAGATTACAATGCTGCGCCGGCCTGGTCTCCGCGCGGGACCTGGATTGCGCACGTGTGCCGGACCGAGGAGCGGCAATATAAGCTGTGCCTAATCAGTCCTGATGGCCAGAAACGCGCGCGGATCACCTCGGGCCCCGGCGTCGATGATTCTCCGTCCTGGTCTCCTGATGGTCGCCATCTCGTGTTCAGCTCAACGTGGGAAGGCAAGAGCCACATTTACATGATTAATACCGATGGAACAGAATTGGAGCGTTTGACATCCGGAGGCGCGTACAATAGCGCACCCTCCTGGTCGCCGCTGTAAACGCATGAATGATGCTCGAATCACGACTATGGTTAAACTTTGAAACAGTCACCTTAACAAGGAGCAAGCTTATGGCAAGTCGCTATGACATGGCATGTCTGGCGGGATCGATGGGGTTGATTATATTGATGTCGGCGGGATGCACCAAGTCGATTCAAGCGAACTCGGGGGCAAAATCTTTCGAGCAGGGCCAGAAACGACCGGCCACCGTGCAGACAGCCGCGCGACCGAACGGACCATCCTCTTCGCCATCCGGTTCACTGGGCTCCGGATCATCCGGTTCGTTTGGGTCCGGACCATCGAGACAGCCGAGCAGTTCCGGCTCCGGCGGCTCGGGGAGCAGCGATATGGGAGGGTCTTCCCTGGGAGGGCAGCAAGATCCGGCTTCCGCACCGTCATCTTCCGGTTCGTCTTCGCCGGCTGACTCGCCGTCTATGGCCTCGACTTCTCCCCCGCCTCCGGTCTCTGAGCCTTCTGCGCCGATTCCTTCCCTGTCCACCATGGATTCCGTTCCCCCGCTTTCAATGGGGAAGGGCTCGGATGAACAACAGATTCCCAATGACATCATGGTGGCCAAAACGGAGCCGGCTGATGCGGCTCGCCGACGGGTCGAAGAGATGCAGCAGGAGCAAATGGCTACAGCGGCCGCTGGGCTGGAAGACGTCTTTTTCGGGTTCGACAATTGGCAAATTTCGAATGAAGGCAAACAGACGTTGATGATGGACGCGGAATGGCTAAAAAACAATTTGAATAAGACCATTGTGATCGAGGGTCATTGTGATGAACGCGGCACCGGCGCCTATAACCTCGTCTTGGGCGAAAAACGCGCGAAGGCGGTCCAAAAGTATTTGGTCGAACTTGGGGTGTCGCCCGACCGTCTGAAAGTGGTGTCTTACGGGAAAGAACGGCCGTTCTGTAAAGATCATGACGAAAACTGCTATCAACAAAATCGACGCGGGCATATCGTACTTCGCCCGCAATAACGGCGTTGAACGAGAGGAGACGCGCGTGACTCACTACACGGGCTGTCGCAAGCATCATGGTCTTGTCGAAAGAGGGATCATGGCGGGTGGACTGATTTCCCTTCTCTTGTCGGGGTGCTTGGCTCAACAGGCGGAATTGACCCAGGTCGAAAAGGACCTTCGATCCAGAATTACCAAACTGGATCAACGCGAGAAAGATCTCCAACAAGCGATCGGTCAAAAGGAACGCGAGCTTCAGCAGTCCATTACGAAGGCCAAAGCGGATCTCGACAAGCAAGTCAATGAAGCCCGCGCCCGCCTCAGTAATGAAATCTCCATGGTGCGCGAGGCGGATCTTCCCTCGATGCAGGGCGGGCTGGAAAAGACCGGGTACCAGATCTCTCAGCTCAGGAGCCGTCTTGAGGACATTGATCACCAATCGAGGGCGGGACTTGACGCGTCTACCAAACGCCTGTCGGCGATGGAAAAGGCGCAAAACGACGCGCTCGCTGCGGCAAAGACGGAGCGAGAGGCCGCCAAGGCGGACCGTGATCGTCTTCACGAGGAGTTGTCGAAAGAATTGACCAAGGAATTGAATAAGTCGCTCGATGCCACGAGCAAACGCCTCGATGGCATGACGGCGATGGTCGGCGCGATGGCGACGAAGCTAGGCGCTCGTCTGGATGAGTCTGAAAGAGTCATTCGTGGCGAAGAGGCGAAGGTCCAGCAGCAGTTCGATGCGCAGGCTCGCCAGCTCGAATCCCAGAACCACTCGTTGCTCGAACAGATGGCGCAGTACAAGAAAGCCTTGGATGATTTCAAAAAAGTCCTGACCGGCCTGGGAGAAAAATTGGTGCAAGAAGAGCAACGGACCAACGAACTGTCGGCGAGACTGTCGGGGCGCGCAGACACGCTGACGGCGAAGGTCGAGACGGATACGAAAGCCACCACCGCGCACTTGCAGGATGTCAATAAGAGCGTGGGGACAGTCGCCAAAGCGCTGGAGACCATGGGCGGGCAAGTGATGTCGCGTGTGGAAGAACAGGATCGCCGGCTGGATGAATTGGTGCGAAGCCTAGCGGCCGTGGATGCCCAAGTGGGGGCGCTGACGCAGACACTCCATCAATTTCGAGAGCAGACCGCTCGGCTGGCCTCGAATACGGCGAAAGAGGACGCCCCTGTTCCATCCCCTCAACATGAGACCTCGGTATCCGGAGAACAGCCGACCGCGGCTGCTTCTCAGAACGCGCGTGTCGCGGCTCTGGAGCCGGCTCAGACGCCCCTCACCCGAGAGGCCGGCGGAAGTGCGCGAGACGCGTATGATCGATCCATCACGTCCTTCAAGCAAGGAAATTTGGATGCCGCGCTCCAAGGGTTTGCTCAATTTCTCGTGCACTATCCTTCATCGGAATTTGCGCCCAACGCCCAATACTGGCTGGGCGAATGTTATTACGGCAAGGGTGACTACCCCAGAGCCATCGAAGCGTTTGACCGCGTAAAAGTGGCATATCCGACGAGCGAGAAAGTTCCAGCCGCTCTACTCAAGAAAGGATTTGCGTACTTGGCGCTGAAGGATCGGTACCGGGCTTCTTCGGTCTGGCGGCAGGTGGTTGACGGCTATCCCAGAACGCCTGAAGCCGGGAAGGCGATGGAAAAATTGGCGCAGCTCAAGCAGATACGTTAATAAAGGATGCCGAACATGTCCCTCAATAACGGCGGAGTGACTCTCATGGCTGCAGTCGCCGGGATGCTGCTGATCGTGGGTTCCACCGGATGCGCCAAGCATTCGGACTTTATCGAAATCCAAGAGGGACTCGGCACCTTGACGAAGGCTCAGGAGCAAACGCAGAAGCGACAAGAGGCGATTCAACGCCGGCTGCAAGCGTTGGAAAGCGGCAAACCGGTGGTGGTCGAAGATATCTCGAAAGGACCGGATGCGGTTCAGCAGCGCATTCAGGAGCTGATAAGGCGAGTGAGTGAGCTTGAGGCTCGAGTTGTCCGTATTGAGGACGGACCCTCGTCGGCCGGTATGGTTAGGGCCGAAGAGCCGTCTGTCTCCCGACCACCTCGGTCGGTGCCTGCTCCGGAGTCCCAAGAGCCGGCTCCATTTCTTCCGGGTACGCCCGCCATCTCGCCGACCTCCGCGTTCAATTTAGCGTATAACGATTATCTCAATGGACGGTACGACCTAGCAGTGACCGGATTTCAGCGGTTTTTACGAGATTTCCCGACGACTTCGCTCGCGCCCAACGCCCATTATTGGATCGGAGAATCGTATTTCAGCCTCAAGGATTACGGACATGCCATGCAGGCGTTTCAACGGGTCGTGACTGAATTTT
>DATFCE010000131.1:0-2268 GCA_035253365.1 Nitrospiraceae bacterium | reverse complement strand
TCTCTTGTTCGCGCGCGCCAAGCCGTGTCACGGATCGTCGGCCGCGACACCGACCATCTTTCCGAGCCCGAGGTCGTGCGGGCCACGGTGGAAACGATTGCAGAAAGCACGTCGGACGGTGTCATCGCCCCGCTGGTGTACTTGGTGGTGGGCGGACCCCCGTTGGCGTTGGCGTATAAGGCGATCAACACGCTTGATTCCATGATCGGTCATCACGACGACAGATACCGAGACTTCGGCTGGGCCTCGGCCCGGCTCGATGATGCGGTCAATTGGCTGCCGGCCCGGTTGACGGCGGTACTGTTCGTAGTGGCCGCCGGTCTCTATACGCGTACGATGCGCCAGGCATGGCATATTATGCAACGTGACGGAGCCAAGCATCCCAGTCCGAATAGCGGGCGACCCGAGGCGGCGATGGCCGGTGCATTAGGGGTTCAGCTCGGAGGAACTAATTTCTATGGCGGCCATCGATCAGTGCGATCGCATCTTGGCGACCGGATAAGATCGCTCAATCCCGTTCACATTACCGCGGCATTGCGCCTCATGGCTGTCGCGTCGTTCATGGCGGTGATGCTCGCCGTCACGATCGTGGCGCGGTGAGTCGTCGCTCGGAACACGGCGGGAACGTGTACGCGGCCGCTCGATCGAGCGGCCGCTGTGTCACGGAATGGATCGATTTCAGCGCCAGCATCAATCCCCTCGGGCCGTCTCCGCGCGCGCGTCGAGCCATCGTGGCCGCGTTGGATCTTGTCTCCCATTATCCTGACCCCGATTGCGTGTCGCTCCGGCGGGCTTTGGCGACACATTATAAATGCGCTCCCGAGCAATTATTGATCGGCAACGGCTCGACGGAGTTGATCCATCTTCTGCCTCGCGCTCTCCCGATCCGGCGGGCGCTCATCATTGGGCCCGCCTTCTCCGAATACGCGCGGGCCGTCTCGCTGGCAGGCGGTCAAGCTCTTCTCGTGAATGCGACGCGGGATGAAGAGTATCGGCCTCCTTTCGACCGCGCGCTTAGAATCTTGAAAAAAAAGAATCCCAACTTCGATGCGGTGTTTCTTTGCCATCCCAATAGTCCAACCGGCCAGGCCGCGGATGTCGAGAACATTCTTGAGTTGGCCCACGTCGCACGGCGGCGACATGCCTCCGTCATCGTGGACGAGACATTCGTCGAATATTGCCAGGAGCGGTCGGTTCTGCCGCATTTAAATCGTATGCCTCATGTGCTGATGCTCAGAAGCTTCACGAAGTTTTATGCCTTGCCGGCCCTGCGTGCCGGTTGCTTGGTCGGTGGCGCGGACGTTGTTCGGCGAATCGGGCACGCTCAGCCACCGTGGTCGGTCAATGCTTTGTCGCAGGCGGCCGTTCTTGCGTCGATCGCGGATCTCCGGTATGCCACGCGCAGCCGCACGTTTATGGATCGCGAGCGCCCTCGCTTCAGCCGGGCGTTGCAGTCTTTTCCCGGTGTGACGGTTTTCCCGTCCGATGCGAATTTTTTGCTCCTCGAGCTGCCTGAGAGATATTCCGCCGCGCACGTGACGAGAGCGCTCTGGCGGCACGGCATGTTGATTCGCGATTGCTCTCATATAGATGGGCTCACGTCTCGTATGATTCGAGTAGCGGTCAGGACAAAGTCTGAAAATGAGCGCCTCATCACGGAGTTTCGGCGCATTCTGCGATAGGAGACGTATGATCAAACACCGCCTTCCTTCCTTCAAAACCCTCTATGGTGTTGCCGAGGCGACTCTGCTCATTGATTTATCGGCCCCGCGATCGATCCTCTCCTCGGCCCCGCGGGGTGGTGGACTACGTTGCGCCCGATATATCCTCAATCATCAGGTGCCGGCGAATCCGATGGGACACTCGAAGTCCTCCTCGGCCAAGAAATGGGAAGATCCATCCCGCTATCTGGGTCGGGTGGCGGCTCGTTTAAGAGTGAAGGATCCGTGTGTCGCCTTGATGACGGCCGTGCCAATGAAACGACTGGTGGTCATGCGCGAGGAATGCGCCGGCATCTGGGTTGAGGGATTTTTCACCGTCGGCATCACGAACGCCGTCAGGGCCGGCGAGCCAAATGGCGAATTTGGGATGGACCCGTCTCGGACAGCAGGTACCATCAATATCATTGTCGTGACCAACGCCCGCTTACCCCCATCAGCCATGGTGGGCGCCGTGCAGGTCATCACCGAAAGCAAGACAGGGGTGCTCTTGGATCACCGCGTTCCCAGTCACACCGGCCTTTCGCACGCGACAGGGACCGGTACGGAT
>DATFCE010000130.1:0-5043 GCA_035253365.1 Nitrospiraceae bacterium | reverse complement strand
TCGCTCGACACATTGACCAGCACCGGGTCCGCATGCATGTGGCCGCCGAGCGAGCCATCTTTCAGCCGCTTGCGGTGCGGTTCGATCAACACCTGCTCGATCTTGACGAGTTGGTAGCCGCTGGGTGGCTGAGCGAAACGGAACTGCCCATTGACCTCCGTCGTAGCGGACTGCCCGGCCAGGGTAAGCCGGACGCCGGCGAGTGGCTTGGCGTCCGCGGCGGAGAGCACGCGTCCGGTCACCGGGCGGCCTCGTGCCTCTCGCGTGCTTCCATCAGGCAAGGGCGCCGCGATCACCATCCAAGGGTTGGCAAGACCGATAATGAAACCCAGACAGATCGCGATAAGGCCGATGAGATGAAAGCAAAGACTCAGGATCAGACGACGACACTCGGGCATAGGTTCTCGCGGTGAGGAAGGCTCGGCGTTCAGCGATTGATAAAAGCTAACAGAAGTTTTTTAAAGCGCAAGTCGAGGCGATGTGATGTGACGAGCTGGAAGCAATGTCCCCGATGTCTTCAGCGAAGTGGCAACGAATGGAGTATGATGCATCAGAAAGTTCAAATCTCCGATGAGGACACAATGGCACCACAGGCGGTGATTTTCGACATTGATGGCACCTTGCTCGATTCGGTGACCCTGCATGCGCAGGCCTGGGTCGAGGCGTTCGCGCACTTCGGGTATCAGACGAAGGTGGAGGAAGTGCGGCCGCAGATCGGCAAAGGTGGCGATCAGCTCATGCCGGTCTTTGTACCGGCGGAGGACCTGAAGCGCATCGGGAAAGAGTTGGAAGAATACCGCAAGAACCTGTTCAAGAAAAAATTCCTGCCCCAGGTGAGGCCTTTTCCCAAAGTGCGGGAACTGTTTTTGAAGATGCAGGAGCGCGGGCTCCAGATTGCGTTGGCGTCATCAGGCAAGGAAGAAGAAGTCGCCGCCTACAAACGCATTGCCGGCATCGAGGATTTGGTGGAGGAAGAAACCTCATCGGATGATGCCAAGCGGTCCAAACCGCATCCCGACATCTTTCACGCCGCGCTCGACAAGCTTGTGCCTCTGAAACCCGATCAGATTCTGGCGGTCGGCGATACGCCGTACGATGCCGAAGCCGCCGGCAAGGCGGGACTGAAGACGATCGGCATGTTGTGCGGGGGACACTCGGAGCAGGTCTTGAAGCAGGCCGGCTGCATTGCGATCTACCAAGACCCGGCAGATCTATTCGTTCACTACGACGAATCGCCGCTGGCGGCGTCCTGATCACTCTGCGCGATGATTATGGCGGTGCCGCCATCGCACGGAGCCGCTCTTCCGCCTTCCGGGCATATTCACTTTGCGGATATTTGGCGATGATGTCCTGATACAGTTCTTTGGCGTGCGCCGAATTGTTCTGCTGCTCTTCAAACTGCGCGATGTCGAACAGATCCTTCCCGCCCTCTCCGCAGCCGGCGGCGCACAGCGCGAGAGCCAACACCACCGTCATGAGCCTCGGTCTGGTCATCGCTCACCTTGCATCGCGTCCACATTCGGGGATGGCCGAGGCCGCTCAGCCAGCGAAACGCTAGTCCTCCGCGAGATAGAGTTTGCCGATCGCCATCTTGCTCGGCGACGGCTTCCCCTCCGCCGTGACGGGCGCCAATGTCACGGACAGCTCTTTGCTCGCCTTCAAGAGGTCTCGGATGCGTTCAGACACCTGAAGCACAATATGCCGATGCATGGCTTTGCGATTCGTATCTTTGGTGGTCCTGGGCACGATCGCGAAATAGCCAAGATAACGATCGCTACTGAGCGCGGCTGTCTTCTCGTCGCGCGGCAGGTTGCCGAACACGTGCACGATGGCCGAGCGATGTTGTGGGAAATGCACGTCCTCGATGTGCAAGACATACTCGCGCGCGGGTTCGTCCGCGGCTTTTCCCTTCATAATTTTGGCGTGCAATTCATCAGGAACCGGGATGGTTTTCGTGATGGCATTGGGGCCCAACGTCACCCGCGATTCCGCTTCCCGCTCATCCATCGCCATCGCCTTTGGCGCGACATCGTCGTAGCGATACCGCAAGCTATTTTCGGCGTCCACCACATCGGCCACCGAGATCGACGTCCGGCGTCCTCGCTCATCATAAAACGTCCAACGGTGTGTCAGCCAGGCCGAATCCGTGGGATTTTGGTGCGTGTTCGACGATTGCAACCACACGTCCCACAGCCGGTCGATATTGGCATGATGCGCAAAGAACACGGGGTCCTGCGCGGCGGTCGAAAGAATGCCCATGTCTTGTCCTTGCTGCGGGCTCTGAAATGACGTTCCGGTCCAGATATGCACCGCTCCATGCGGGCCATTCTCCAGCCGGCCGCCCTGTGAATTGGGAGAACTCGCATCCGACCCCATAAAAAGCGGCGAAGTCGGCGCCGCCAGCACCTGTGCCATCACCTGCGATCCGACAATCGACGTGGGCAGCGTTGCGGTCGGAGTCCGCCCTCGATTGGCGTCAAACAGCGGGTTGGCAGCGGTGTTGGGATTTGTATAGGCGGCGGGAATTGTGCGGCCGGCGGCGCGATCCCAGTCCCAATAGGGCAAGGTCAGAGTCGGGTCGCCGATGAGGTTGCCGAGGATGCGCTCATGGAAATAGAGATAACAGCGATGCCAGGGAAGGAACCACCATCCCCCATGGATCTCCTCTCCCGCTCGGCCGTTTAGCCCTCCGCCGCAGTACCAACAATGGGCATTGGCTTGTCGCAGCCAACCGCGCGAATCGTTTGGACGGGTGCTGGACAGCCGCCGCAGCGCCGTATACGCCGCCTTGAGCCGTTGGACTTCCGTCGCGGTCAAGGTCGAGGCGCTCTTGCGGGTCCGGACGGCAAGATTGCGATCGGGTTGGAACGACACGGGTGCTGTGGACGACCTTGGAAAGGCGCAATTTTGTGGTTCCACGGCCCAGGTTAAGCCATAGGTCAGGCTTAAGAGACCAACTCCTCCCGCCATCAGTCCGGCTTTCGCGAGAAATTCTCGCCGACTCGTAGTCTCTTTCTCAACCCCTTCGTCACGGTGAGGGTGGTTGCCGAACTCGTTCTCGTTTCGCATATAACCTCCATAGCGTCAGCGTTTCTCATCCGTATGCAGGGAGCTGTACGTGGCATATCTGCAATAGCGTGCGCATCGACCGTGTAAAAACGAGGACAGTGGCAAGGCGCGCTACCGCTTGATCTCTCAATTTTTTGGTTGGTCTGATTATTGCTGATTGCCCCATATCTGTTGTATTTTGATGTATGTCGATTCGATACCTCATCGCGCTGGCAGTATTGGTTGCTGTGGTGCCCTGCCGGTCTCATGCCGTGGCAGGCGAACTTCTGATGAGCGATCGTGTGCCGCCGGCTGCACTACAGGGGCTTTCGCTTTCCCAGTCCAACACCACCCTCACCGATAATCTCGCCGTCTCCCCAGGACTTCAGAATAGTCTGCTCAGCCAGCCGCCTCTGCTCACCGGCCGGTATACGTTGAATGGGCAAAGGGTGCTGCCGTATATCGGGGCGGGGTTCGGCGGAGGAGAGCCCACGGACTTGAACCGGACCATTCTGCGGGCCGGCCAGGATGAACGGATTCTCCGCGACTCTCTTGGAAAAGCGCTCATGCCAAACGAATTTCAACTTGGTGTACGTATTCCGTTTTGAGCCGGCTCAACCTCCGCTTATCGCGCGTCTCTTTCTGAGGATTTCACGACCACCGCGCCTGGAATCGCAGGAGGCATCCTCAGCTTTCCGGCTCTGGCCCCGCCCACCGTCGTGGGCTGGGACTGTACCCAATATCCGTACTCGCCGGGCTTGCCGAAGCATAGGCTGGCCGATTGATTCGGTTTGATCTTGGCCGTCTCTTCGACGCCCCAGAAGTACGAGAACCCCCGCTCGCATGACAATTCGTTTAATTGATCACGGCTGAAATACACCCACACGGGGTTGCTCCGGCTATTGACGAACTGAATCTCATCGCCTGATCGTACGATGGTGTCGCGCGGAGTCACGCTGTCGTCCGCAATGGTGACAACCGACTTCTTGCCGGTACGACTATCGTTCGGCAGGCCGGCGCAGCCGGTGATGATCGCCATAATCAGGACTGCCGCACTATGCACGATGATCTTCACAGCCCGCCTCGATGCATCAATTTGCTCTCCTCATCATTGTGGCTTCATATTGAGCCGACTGGGCTGAAATGCAGGATTTCATCACCACCGGGGTGCAGCGCTGATCCATCAATTGCTTATGCACCGCTGAAGCCACTTGGTCAGGAGTGAGAAGAGCCGCATCCACATCAACCAAGACATGTCCCGGCACCGTCCGAAGGTCCACGGCCTGCACGCCGTCCAATGCCCGCAAGGCGGCCTCGACGGCCGCCTGAGATGCCACGCAGGTTTCGCCATCCAACATGAGCGTGACTCGTTCTACTCTCGCGCCGGCGATGGCTCCGGATAATTCCGCCGCGAAAATCGATCCAAAGGCGATCAACTGCCATACTCTCATCGTGCTTCGACGTGTGAACATCCGTCCCCTCCCCCTTAAGAGAGCTCTCTTACCTCAACGGTCAATGAAGACTCCACCGCCATTGCCGAATGATCGTCCATTTCCTCGAACGGTTTGGCCGGAGACAAGCATGACATACTCGTCCTGGCCCGCAAAATCAAGAAATCCGCTTACACTGCGGTCGGTGGCTGCCCCCATCCCATGGGGCACGACGTATCGGTCTTGGCCCCCTTGGTCGATGAAGAAGCTCCAGGACCGATGATCGGCCCGGCCCAAGCCGTCCGATAACCGCAGATCGTAGAGATCTTGGCCGTCTCCGGCATCGACACAGAGACTCACGCTCATATCCCAGGCTGTTCCGCCGTTGTAGAAGGGACCGGTGGAGGTATAGTGATCATCGCCGTCGCCATCGAGAAACAGGCCCACGCCGTAGTGCGCGGCGGCGCCATGACCATACCGGGCCGCCGCATGCTCATCGCGCCCGGCCCGATCGAGCTTCATACCTATTCCAAAAAAATAGCCCACGCCCTGCGAAAAATTCGAG
>DATFCE010000129.1:0-2041 GCA_035253365.1 Nitrospiraceae bacterium | reverse complement strand
GGCAGTTGTGCTACGGCCGAATACGGGGGAGCATGCGGCCCAACGGCCGGTCGTGAAAATCATCACGGATCGGACCGGCAGCCCGCTCGAAGGTCCAGAAGTGGATCTAACCGAGACCGACGAGGAAGGGCAATATCGGCGGTCTATCATTCGACTGGTCGACAATACTCAGTACCGGTTCGATACCAGCCGGTATTTCGTCTAATTGGGCGGCATCTGATCGTTTGGCCGTTCCACTCGCTTATCTCTCTCCCTACCAATCATCGTCTCGACTCGGGCGGAGGCCAATCCATCTCGGCTTGCCGGCCACAGTAAAAGCAGGAAAGGCGATAGCGCGCTTTGCGCCGAGGATTCGGCAGCGACGTGAACACTACCGGCGTATTGTCATGGGGACAGGTCGGCTGTTGGTGCATGAGATGTTCGTCGGCCATGACGAGCAACGCCGCGTCGTCCCATGGCGGGGTCAACGACGGCCGGCCCGTCAGACGGTCCCGCCGTCCGCACTTCTGACACGTCAATTCGAAGAGTTTGACCCGATCATGCAGTTGCGAGAGATCGACAATCTCCACCGCCCCGGGACATGCCGAGTCGGCGCATGGGATGTGCTCATGCTGAAGGGCTTTGATGAAACGTTCAGGTGCGGCCGAATGCCCCATACCGTCCTTCCTTACGTCGGCTGAACCAAGCCGGCAACAAATCTCTGTAACCGCTTCTGATCATCTTCTGGGATACCGATAAATTCGACCCCGAACCCTTGGGGATTGGACCATCGCACCGCCGCGACCTCGACCAAAATGGGCGTGGCCTCGTTCGGGAGAGACAGCCGCATCTTGACATAGCTTCCGACCGGGAGAGGCGTCTCACTTTCGATGGCGCACCCGCCCGTGGAGAGATTCCATGCCTTGCCTTCACCTTCTCGATGCTCTTCCGCAAACCATGCTGGAAATTGCACCGCAAAACGCGGGTGCTTGCGCTGCTCCATGTCACCTCCGATTGGTTCATTCGGCCGCAATATTATTCGGCCTCTCTCCATTGGCCTAGAGGCATTTGGCCTCCCCTCGGTTATTATTGGCTTTATGAAATTCTGCGAACGGGCTGGCGCTGGTACTTTTCAACCGCCCGATTGTGCTCGGCGAGCGTCGCTGAAAATTCGTGCGTTCCATTGTTTCGCGAGACAAAATACAGATATGGCGTCGGCGCCGGATAGAGAGCGGCGCGGATGGAATGGGCGCCAGGATTCGCGATGGGGCCGGGGGGCAGACCGACAACGCGGTATGTGTTGTAGGGACCGACTTTGTCCAGGTCGCGTTTTTTTAAATTTCCATCGAACAAGCTCATGCCGTAGATGACGGTCGGATCGCTTTGCAACGGGATACCCCGTTTGAGGCGGTTATGGAAGACCGAAGAAACCAATTCTCGTTCTTCATCCACGCCGGTTTCCTTTTCAATGACGGATGCCAAGGTCAACACCTCGTGCACAGTCATATGAATATCTTGCGCGCGCGCGCGGAAGTCCGGCGTGAAGACGCGCCACATATTCTCCACCAACACGGTAATCGCATCTTTTGCGGCCGTATGCCGCGGCATGTGATAGGTATTCGGAAACAGATAGCCCTCCAAGCTCGGTAATTCGAGCTTGAACGCCGTCAGGATGAAGTCCGGATCGTGCGAGAGGCGAACAAATTCCTTGATGTCTGTGACGCCCTTGAGGTCCAGCACCTCGGCGATCTGCATGATCGTAAAGCCTTCGGGAATGGTCACGGGATGGAGCACGACCTGTCCGGTCCGAAGCTTGGTGAGAATGTCGCGGGGACGCATGCCTGCATGAAGCGCATACTCGCCTGGAATAATTTGGCGGTCCGAGGCGGTCAGCCGTCCCAACAGCAGAAATCCCCATCGACTGGCAATGAGTTGTTGCTGTTCGAGCAGCGCAGCCACCTGGCGAAACGTGGCGCCTTCCGGGATTTCAATGGTGCGCACAGGAGGAGGCGAGGAACGCGAGGGAGGGGCCAACGGACTCATGATCCGTGTCGCGACCGCC
>DATFCE010000128.1:0-7107 GCA_035253365.1 Nitrospiraceae bacterium | reverse complement strand
GGTATCATTAGGCATCATCGCCTCCTTGTTCTGATCACTTCGTACGTCTATCAACTCACTGTTGAAGACCATGGGTTCACAAGCAAAGCCGATCTTAAAGGCACTCAAGAACAACGCAGAATCAGCAAGAGGTCCTTTCCTGTGTCAGCAAGAGACCTATCTCAATTAATGTCGATCCTTACTCATTCAATCAACAAGAGGGTGGATGGGAACCGCCCTTTACTGCGCGCGTCCAACAAGCACATTCTTATCGTGCGCGTTGCGCGAGCACGAGGGCGGTCTCATCCGCCCTCTTTCTTTTGCACCCGCCCGCCCCGGCGTGCCAAGACGCGCCTTTCCCATGGCCCCTTCCCTTGGCATCAATCGTGGTTATGGATTGTTCTATCGCAATCTTATTGTGAGGTTTGATAATGGAAAACGTACACGAGCAAGCGACCTTGGCCACGTTGCCGGTGTTACCGATCAAACGGACAGTACTCTTTCCCGGGGTCATGTTGCCGCTGACGATCGGCCGGACGCGGTCAGTCGCCGCAATCGAAGCCGCGCTTCGGACGGAAGATAAGACGGTCATCGTTGTGACCCAACGCGATCCGGATAAAGAAGAGCCGAACGTTCAGGATCTCTTCACGATCGGTACCAAAGCGGTCGTCAAGCAGGTGGGGCGAAACTCGGAAGGGGGGCTTCAGGCCCTGTTGCAGGGAGTCGAGCGTGTCGTGCTCTTGAAAGTGGAGCAGACCGATCCGTACTTAATGGTGCGCTCGCGCCAGGTCACCCCGCCCTCGGATTCCGCGCCGGAGGTCGATGCGTTGCGCCGGGCGGTTCTGGACATGATCGATAAGCTCCCGGCGCTGGTGCCGACGTCGGGTATAGGCGAAGTTGTGGCGGCGTTGCACGCGGAGCACGATCCCGTGGCCCTGGCCTACCGAGTCGCCTCGCTGTTGAACTTGACGGTCGAAGCGGAGCAGGCCTTGCTCGAAGCGTCGACGCGCGAGGACGTCCTGCGCCAATTGTACAAAGCCTTGGCGCATGAGGTGCAGGTCCTGCAACTCCGAAACAAGATCGCCAGTGATGCGCAGGCCGAGATTGGTAAATCACAACGGGAGTACATGCTCCGCCAGCAACTCAAAGCCATTCAACAAGAGTTGGGGGAAGGCGAGGGGGAGGAGAGCGAGACCGCGCATCTGAAAAAACAGATCGAAGAAGCTGATCTCCCCGAGGCGGTTCGCAAGGAAGCCGATCGCGAATTGGCCCGGCTGGCCAAAACCCCGGCGGCCTCGCCGGAGCATCAGGTTATCCGCAATTATCTGGAGTTGGTGCTGGAGCTTCCCTGGAACAAAGCGTCCGCGGATCAATTAAACTTGAGCCGCGTGCGGCAAGTCCTCGATGAGGATCACTACGGCATCCAGGAAGTAAAGGAGCGGATCGTCGAGCATCTGGCCGTGCTGAAACTGAACCCGTCCGCCAAAGCGCCGATCCTGTGCCTGGTCGGCCCTCCGGGCGTAGGCAAGACCAGTCTGGGCCAATCTATCGCCCGCGCCGTGGGCCGGACGTTCGAGCGCATGAGCTTGGGCGGCGTGCACGACGAAGCGGAATTGCGGGGCCACCGGCGAACGTACATCGGCGCGATGCCCGGCCGGGTCATTCAGGCAATGCGCCGGGCCGGCGTGAAAAACCCCGTCTTGATGTTGGACGAGGTCGATAAGATGGGACATGATTTCCGCGGGGATCCCGCGGCGGCTCTTTTGGAGATTTTGGATCCGGCGCAGAACCACACGTTCCGGGACAATTATTTGGATTTGCCGTTTGACCTGTCCCAGGTCTTTTTCATCACGACGGCCAATACCCTGCATACGATCTCACAGCCCCTGTTGGACCGGATGGAAATCATTCGGCTGCCGGGGTACAGCGAACAGGAGAAGGTGCAAATTGCCACGCGGTATCTCTGGCCGCGGCGTCTAAAAGAAGCTGGTCTCACTGACCAACAAGTCCTCTTCAGCGAGGAGACGCTCCGGGAGATCATCGGCCGGTATACGCGTGAAGCGGGCGTCCGACAGCTCGAGCAGATGCTGGGCCGTTTGACGAGGAAGGTGGCACTGAAATTGGCCGAGTCGGCGGCTGAAGGGACGGGCGAGCACGCGTCGGTCACGATCGAGCGGGGTTCGCTCGGCGACTGGCTTGGGACCGAACGATTCATGCCGGAGGAAGCGCGCAAATCATTGCCGGCGGGGGTGGCGACCGGTCTTGCGTGGACCGAAACCGGCGGCGATGTCCTGTACATCGAGTCGAGCTTGCTGCCGGGCGGCCGGGATCTGACCCTGACCGGGCAACTCGGCGATGTGATGCAAGAGTCGGCGAGAGCGGCGCGCAGCTATCTGTGGGCGCACGCCGACATTCTGGGAATCGACATCGAACGATTCAAACGAAACGGCGTGCACATTCACGTGCCGTCCGGGGCGATTCCCAAAGACGGGCCATCCGCCGGTATCACGATGGCGACCGCGCTGGCTTCCCTGTATCTCGGCACGCCGGTGCGGAGCGATCTCGCCATGACCGGAGAGATCAGTTTGAGCGGGCTGGTGTTACCGATCGGGGGGGTCAAGGAAAAGGTCTTGGCAGCGAGACGGGCCGGAATCAAGCATGTCATTCTGCCTAAAGCCAATCGGAAAGACTTGAGAGAGGTGCCGGAGGAAGTGCGGGCGGAAATGACATTCACGCTCGTTGATACGATCGAAGAAGTCCTTCCCCTGGCCTTGCAGGCGCGAGACGGCTCGGCCTTGCCGATGCTGGAACTTGCGCACGCCTAACGCAGCACGCCACATCATCTACGGATGAGAGCCGGTTACGCCGGCTCTCGTCCGTCCCAATCAACCACCTTGTAAGGCTTCTTCCGATACCTTTCGTGACGGCTATCTCGTACAGTACTTCTAGACGGAGGTGAGATATGGCCAAGGCAGCCGCGAGTCGCACAGGTAAAGTCGGCATCACGCATCATCCGCTGGGAGAGGAAAGGAAGGGGCAAAAGAAAGTTCAGTCCAAGAAGCAAGCGCGCCAAGAATCAACCACGAAGAAAACCACGTCCGGCCGAATGGCCACGCGCCCGCTCTCGGAGCGAGAGAAACGGGAAATTGACCGGAAAGGGGCGAAGGGCGGCAAGACCGGCGGTTCGCGGGCGGGTCTCATTTCCAGCCGGAAAGGGCGTAGCCGCTCATGAACGAGTCGCCGGTGCGGGAGCCTCCTCACAAGAAACGCTCGCCCCGGAAAGAACCACCTACTCAGGAGCCTCCGAAAGAAGAACCGCCGGTGAGGGAACCGCCGCGCAAAGAACCACCGGAAGAGCAAGAGCCTCCGATGAAACTTCGGCGCGGTTTACGGTGTTTCAATCCCCCCGCTTTTGATCAGATTGATCCAGACATAGTCCCAGATCAATGTCATGAGCAGGATGACGCCCACCGCAATAAGAATCGTCCACATGAGGGCACGTTTTGAAGGACGCCACATGGCATTGTGGCGATGCAAGGCCTATTCCCTTTACGCTTCAGATTATCTGAAACGCCGCGTCGCGTAATCAGGACATGAATATCGGCGCTTGACGGACAGCCTCATTCTTTCATATTCGCTACAGCTTACCGTATGGATACCGTACAAACCGACGACCTGAGGGAGTTAATGGGCGATCGGAAGGGACCCTGCGTGTCGATCTTCATGCCGACGCACCGAGCCGGCCCGCAGATTCGCCAGGATTCCATCCGCCTCAAAAATCTTCTTCGCGACGCCGAAGAGCGGTTGGCCACGGCGGGGCTGCGTGGTCCGGAAGCCAAAGACCTGCTGAAGAGCCCGGAGGCGCTGCTAGATGATGCGGCATTCTGGCGTCATCAGAGCGACGGATTGGCGATGTTCCTTGCGACCGGCTTCTTCCGCACCTATCGCCTTCCAGTCACGTTTGACGAGCTCGTCGTCGTGACGGATCGGTTCCACGTCAAGCCGCTGTTGCCGTTCTTTACGCAGGATACGCGCTTCTATGTGCTTGCGCTCAGCCACAATGGACGGCGCCTCCTGCAGTGCACGCGGCAGACGGTCGGGGAAATCGATTTGCCCGATGCGCCGGAACGCATGACCGAGACGCCCGGGTATGCTCGGCCGGAAACCCAATTACAGCTTCAGGCGATTGCTCCGCCCGGACAGTCCGGCAGCGGCATCGTCCACGGCCATGGGTCCAGCACGGATGCGTCTTCAGAGGACCTGCTGCGTTATTTCCGGCACATCGACCGCAGCCTTATGACTGTTCTCAAAGACGAGCAGGCGCCGTTAGTGCTGGCGGCAGTCGAGTATCTGCTCCCGCTCTATCGCCAGGTCAATTCCTATCCGCGCTTGCTGGAGGCCGGTCTCACCGGCAATCCTGAAGGACTGCGCGACGACGAACTGCAGAGCCGGGGATGGGCATTGATCCAACCGATCTTTCAGGAAGGTCGACAGCAGGCGGCGGCTCAACTTCAGGAGGCCGTCAACAAAGGCCGAGGGTCCGACAAACTGATGGAAATCGTCCCGGCTGCGGCGCAAGGCCGTGTTTCGATCCTCTTCGTCCCTGTCGGCGTGCAGCAATGGGGCAACTTCGACAGAGACACGCACGCGATCCGACTCCATCAAGACGCCGAACCGGGTGATGAAGACCTGTTGAACCTCGCCGCCAGTCAAACCATCCTACACGGCGGCCAGGTCTATGCCGTTCCTCCGGACGCCATGCCGACCGATGGGGCGCTCTCCGCCGTCTACCGCTATTGATCCGCCACGAACGATCTTGCACTCATTCGTCCTCATGCCGAACAACACCGAGCCATCTTGCTATTGTGTTCGACCACCTACGTTGTGCTCTCCCGATGCAAGAACGTAATGAGAGGTCCGCCACCTTTCGTGCCACGCGTCTGATAGCCCGACGTTCCCCCGCTCAGATATAAAGGTCGAAAGCTCCTAACCGTACCTGGGCTGCGCATGCCGCGCGCCGGTCACTCCCACATCCTAAGCCCGGCAATAAGGACGCCCCATGAGAAATAAGCAGACCGGAGCCAAAGAAACAGTCGAAACCGTGGTGGTGCCGGTCGTTCAGGAAGATCTGAACATCGAAAAGCGCAAGATTGAGACGGGGCGCGTCCGGCTGACCAAGACCGTGCGCGAGCGTGAAGTCGTGGTCGAAGACCCGTTCATGCGAGAAGAGGTGGAGATCGAGCGCGTCTCGATCGATCGCTTTATCGAGCAGCCGATCGAGGCTCGGTACGAAGGGGAGACACTGATCATTCCGGTGCTCGAAGAAGTGCCGGTGGTTGTGAAGCGGCTCAAGCTGAAGGAGGAGTTGCGCATCACGAGACAGCAGATTCGTACTCCGCATAGCCAATCGGTGCGGCTCCGAAGCGAGGAAGTTACGATCGAGCGAACGGATCTTCGCCCTGCTTCGGAGTCCCCGGTTTCCGATTCCACTCGGACGGAGAGCAAATAGGAAGCAGGCAGATGGGACAGCATCATCAAGGAACAGTCAGAGGAAAAGGAGGCAACATGTCAAAGACGATCGTCGGGTTATTCGATGACAAGACAGAAGCACAAAAAGTGATGCAAGACGTGGTTCAGATAGGAATTCCCCGCACTGAAACCGCGATCCTCGATGACCCGGCGCCGGCCAGCGGTATGGCCGCCGGGCGGTCTCACTCAGACCGTGAGCCTGGCGTCTGGGACAGCCTGAAGCAGGCCTTAGGATTCGGCCTCACCGAGGATGAGAGTCGGGATTATCTCGAAGGCATGCGCCGCGGGGGAACCATCGTCAGCGTACGAGCCGACGACACTCGGGTTGATCGAGTCCTCGATATTATGGAAGAACACGGGGCGGTGGACATCGAAGAACGGTCCGCTCAATGGCGCCAGACCGCCGGATCGACCGTGAGCCGCGCTCCCGAGCAGGGACAGGTGACGATCCCGGTGGTGGAAGAAGAACTACAAGTCGGCAAACGCGAGGTGCAGCGCGGAGGCGTGCGGGTATACAGCCGTGTGACGGACAATCCCGTTGAGGAGACGGTTCGTCTCCGCGATGAGCGGGTCAGCGTGGAACGGCGTTCCGTGAATCGTCCGCTCGATCAGGCGGACATGGCGGCGCTCAAAGACGGCGCGATTGAAATGACCGAAACCGATGAGGAGCCCGTGGTCAGCAAGCGCGCGCGCGTGATCGAGGAGATCGTCATTCGAAAGGACGTGGGCGAGCGAACCGAAAAGATTCGCGATACGGTCCGCCGGACGGATGTCGATGTGCAATCGCTGGAGGGTCGGGAGGCCGCAACGGCGGGAACCCTGGCGACGGAAGACGATGATTTCCGCCGGCACTATGATTCGACCTTCGCAAATCGCGGCTATACGTATGACCAATACGGCCCAGCCTACCGCTACGGATCGCATCTGGCGAGCGATGCGAAATACGGGCCGAGCGACTGGACCGTTGTCGAGCCCGAAGCACGCCGGTACTGGGAAGAACGGAACGAAGGCACCTGGGAGGACTTCAAGGACGCAATTCGCCATTCCTGGGAACAAGGGCGGCAGAAACTCACGCGCTAAAGGACAAGGCAACAGGGCAGGCTAGATTGTCTTGCGGGGTCTCCCTATGGAGACCCCGCTTTATGTGGGGCTAAAATCTTCTGCGGTGGCAAGGCCGCCGTGAGAGGCACGCGGGGTGAGCCACGCGAAGCGATCCAGGTTACCGCCCACACGCGATGTCAGGGTTGGCGTGTGAGTGTATCGCTGAGCGCTTTCTTTGCCGTGTCTTTGAGGTTCTGCGTTTGGGATTCCATAAATTCTCTTCCTTGCTCGGCGAGATTCTGCGTTTGGGATTCCACAAATTCCTTCCCCTGCTCCACCACCGAATCGACGATGTCGCGTCCCTGCTCTAAGAGACCTTCGCCTTGCTCCATCAATTGATCCTTCACGTCTTTCGCATAGCGTCCGGCGGAACGAGCCAACTGTCTTCTCACCTCCACACCGGGCACGGGGGCGAATAGAAGGCCGATCCCCGTACCGATGGCGAAACCGCTGATGAAACCCATATACCGGCCTAAGCTACCCATATAGCCTCCTTTG
>DATFCE010000127.1:0-3085 GCA_035253365.1 Nitrospiraceae bacterium | reverse complement strand
TCAGCCGCTTGACCCGAAAGCTGTGGAGGTCAACCGCTTGATCATTGGGCTCGCAGACATGCTACAACGTACGCTTGGAGAAACGATCGCGCTCGAAACCGTGTCCGGAGCTGGGCTTTGGCGAGCGATGGTCGATGCGTCGCAACTGGAGAACTCAATTCTCAACCTCGCAGTAAACGCTCGCGATGCAATGCCGAGGGGGGGCAAACTCACAATCGAAACGTCCAACGCTTATCTTGATGAGGATTATACTTCCAGTGTTTCTGAATTTGTTGAGCCAGGCCAGTACGTGCAAGTCGCGGTATCTGACACCGGCACGGGGATGATTGACGAAGTGCTGCAGAAAGCCTTCGAGCCGTTCTTTACAACCAAGGAAACTGGCAGAGGAACGGGGCTCGGTCTCAGTCAAGTGCATGGCTTCGTGCGACAAACCGGCGGACATGTGCGTATCTACAGTGAGGTCGGCCAAGGTACGACCGTCAAACTTTACCTTCCCCGCGCTCCCGAGGATGCAATGAGTGAGAGCGTGGACCGTCGCGCGGAGGAAGGCGTCGTCGGCGGCAGCGAGAGAATTCTGGTTGTCGAGGATGACGACAGCTTACGCGAGTTTAGCACCGCCGCCTTGATGGAGCTCGGATACCGTGTCGTCTACGCCAGATCGGCCCCGCGTGCGCTGGAACTTCTCGAAGAGCACGCAAACATAGACCTGTTGTTCACGGACGTTGTCCTGCCCGAAGGAATGAACGGACGGCAACTTGCGGATGAGGCACGCCGCCGAAGACCAGACCTTCGGGTTCTGTACACCACTGGCTACACCAGAAATGCTATCGTTCATCACGGCCGGCTCGATCAAGGCATCAATTTCATTGGCAAGCCTTTCACATTTGAACAGCTGGCACGCCGCGTTAGAGCCATCCTGGATTCCTGAATCTCTGTCGTAGGACCGGTGCCCCCTGCGAACGGGGCTCATCCAGAATGAACGGAATTTTCCGCCTGACCTGCCACCCAGGCCACGGACTCGGATGGTCAGTAGCAGCCGGAGGGCCGCCTGCCGCCTAACTTGAGGGCTGCTGGGAAGGTTGCGCTGCCGGAGTTACGGGACCAGCGGAGCCACGAAACCTTGGCGCATGCTCGAGTGGGCTTAAATCGGAAGCTTATCTTGGGCAAAACCGAAGGAACGCGCCTTGCCCGCTTTGTCCCTTTTTCGTTGATCAACGAACCTAGCGGCTAGGCTCCGGGATCGACATCATTCGAGCGAATTTGCAAACAATTTAGGTTGCAGGTGATATCTTGCAAGCTATACCCCGATAGGGGCCTAGTTCATTGGAGGCCCAGCGGCATGGCATCCGAACCGGCCTCGTACAGAATGGTCTTCGTTGCCGCCAAACAGGGAGACGGCGATCGTTGGCATTCGGGTCATGAACTTTGGCGCCAGGCTGCCGAGCAGTCCTTCGTAGCCGTTGAGTTCTCCGCCTATGACGCAATAGCCGCAAGGGCAGCTCTCGCCAAGGAAAGAGTGGATTTTTGCGTACTTGATTCGAGATTGCCATTGCAGGAACGATCCCTAGTCCTTCGAGCAACGAATCCGACGTACCCGCGTCCAAAAATTGTGGTGGCGGGGCTCGCAATGGGCATCGCTGAATCCGCCATCGATTTCGTTCTTCCTGCTCCGACCGATGCGCGCGCTGCACAAAAACTCATCAATCTCTGCCTGCGGACCAAAGTGCCAACGCGGGCCCTTATTATCGATGACTCGGCGGTGATGCGATCCATCGTTCGAAAGGTCCTGTCAGGCAGCAAGTTCGCCTTCGATGTTGCAGAGGCAAGCGACGGCCCCGCCGCGCTCGCCTATATGGAGCAGTCCAGCATCGGAATTGTCTTTACAGATTTTCAGATGGCGGGAATGAACGGACTAGAGGTGCTTGCCCACATTCGTCGCCTCCATCCGCGCGTCGCAGTCGTCATCATCACATCGAGCACCAATGACGTAATTGCCGACAAGGCTCACACCGCGGGGGTCTTTGCGTTCCTAAGGAAGCCGTTTTTCTCTGAGGACGTTGACCTCGTGATGCAAAAATATCTTCAATACCACCCACTTGCGTCGTGAGCGGCGCCTCCCCGTCTCGCCGTGGGACAGCATCAGCAACATTATCTTCTGTCCGGTATTGAACTTACACGGGAGCCCCAGACCAGTACTCATTCAGGTTGTGTAAACGAATTTTTGACAAAATGATTATCGTCACTCGGGGTGCGGGAATGCCGGCCATTTCGTTGCTGGAGATTGAGGAAACGCTAAAGATCGCGGATCCACAGAAGCGTCACGAAACGCTCCACGCCGTCGCCGACATGTTTTTGTCGGTCGCTCCAACACTGGACGACGAGAAAGTCGAGCTTTATGACGAAGTTCTTAATTTGTTGGTCAACACCGCAGAACAGAGAGAGATAGCGACGGTCAGCCAACGAATCGCCGCCCTTGATAATGCGCCACGCCAGTTGGTGAAACGCTTCGCAAGCGATGACGATATCGAAATCGCATCCCCTGTCCTCGCTCAATCGCCGCGGCTGACAACGGACGATCTCTGCGAGATTGCGCGGTCAAAGGGAAACGGGCACATGCTGGCGATGTCAAGCCGGGTGGGCTTAGCAGAACCAGTGACCGATATTCTCGCCACTCGTGGCGATCATGATGTTGCGAGAGCGCTTGCCAATAATCATACAGCGAAACTGTCCGCATCGGGTATAGAACGTCTCCTTGAAAAGGGTGACGGCATAGCGATTGGACAAAGCCTTGGCGCGCGGGGCGATATTCCGCCTGCGATACTTCAGGCTGCGCGCGAGCGCGTTTCCGCTAAGGCAGCGGCAAGATCCCGAAGAGCCGCTGCTGCGCAGAGGCTGATGTCTGACTTGAAACAGTCGGGCGGGCTCGATGAAGGCCGCATTCTTGGCTTTGCCAACGTGCAGAAATATGAAGAGGTCATCGCTTCTCTCGCATTGCTGTCGAACCTGGAGTTCGCGGCTGTCGAGAACATGATGCACCCGCATCGTATTGGCGGTATCGTACTTGTCTGTAAGTCGGCCGGACTCT
>DATFCE010000126.1:0-5969 GCA_035253365.1 Nitrospiraceae bacterium | reverse complement strand
CTTTATTTTCTTGTCCGTTGACTGCAATCGTGTAGTAACTGGCTTCGCCTTTCCATGGACACGTGGTGTGCGTCGTGCTGTCCTTCACGTACTGACGGTTGATGGAGTGAGGCGGAAAATAATGATTGCCTTCAACGACCTCGGTGCTGTCGCTTTCAGCGAGCACGGCTCCATTCCACATCGCTTTTGGCATAGCAACCTCCTGATTCGGTTAAGACATGCCTATTTCGAGCATTCCTCAATCGTGTCCCAACCTACGCCTCTCCTACCATAACAACAAGCAGGCGGAGCAGCACAACCCTTGCTGCAAAGAAGCGCGCTCTGTTAGACTCCGTCCACTACTCGCTTTGTCAGCAGAAGGAGGACCTGCCATGGGAGAAGCTAGTCCGGCGCCGGAAGTTGCGGCGAGGGCCGTTGAAGATATCACCAAGCTCGATGTCGATCCGGCGAAAGGAGAACGCTTGTACAAGGCGGCGCTCATCCAATCCAATAAGGGATCGATTTATCGCATGCTCGCCAAGAGCATGGAGACGGGCAAACTGGATCTCGTTCATTACGGATGCACGCTGGACGAAGACGGGAATCCCACCACGAAATGGAGCATCCGCCGCATTCTGGAGCAGAAGCCCGAACGGTTCGACAAGGAAATCGAGACGATCAAGAGCACGATCACAGAAAACGGCGAAGAAGTGCAGGGCGTGTGGGTGCATGATCTGACCGGCGAATCGGACGTTGCCGCGCAAGGCAGCAGTCTCGACGCCTGGACAAAAAAACTGGTCAGCGAGATTCGTAAGGTTTCTTAATCCGCTCAGAAGCGAATCGAGTGCACGCGGCTCGCCTGCTCATTTTTATCGCGGCTCTGCCCGTCGTTGAGCTCATCCGTCACGAATGCCAACCGGCCGTGCGCGAGCCGGAGCGCGGCCTCGACATCGGCCGGCGCGGCCGCCCGGGCAATCATGAATCCTAAATATCGCGTTCCTTCCGGAAGCGGCAGCAATGTCTGCCCCGGCTCAGCGGTGATGATCACTTCCTCGATTCCCGGGACCGCCAGCGCTTCCGCCTCCCCACGCATTTCGCGGAACACCCCGGCTCGCGGAATCGGCAGCATCATGACTCCCGCCGCGCCCGCTTCGCGTTCGAGCGGGGGCAGCTCCATACGGAAGGCATGACGCAGAATTAACTCCTCCAGCGAGATCCCGGCGGCAAAGTGTAGCGTGCGCGAACAGCGGCCGCCGATTGAGCGCGCCGCGATCTCTATGGCCCAGACCCCTTGCTCATTGACTCTGAATTCGCCGTGAATCGGACCTTCCCGCAATCTTAAGGCGCGCGCGGCGTGCTCGGCGCAGACCGCGATGTCGCGCTGAATCGCCATCGGCAGGCGCGACGGCGTCACGTAGATCGTTTCTTCAAAGAACGGTCCGTCAAGCGGGTCGGGTTTGTCGAAGAACGCCAGCACGCGCAGAGAACCGCCGGTCAACAGCCCTTCCAATGCCACCTCCCGGCCCGGGATAAACGTTTCCACTAAAAGTTGACGGCCCGCCTCGCCCGTTGCAGTGATACCTAACTTCTGAAGCAGGGCCGCTACACGCCGGAATGCAGTGACGAACTCGTCCGGATTGTCGGCCCGGATTACGCCGCAGCTCGCCGAGAGAATCAGGGGCTTGACGACGCAGGGATAAGGCACGGTGCCGGCAAGCGCGGCGGGATCATCGAAAATGGAGACCGGCGCGAAACGCGGCACCGGCACACCGCGCGCATGTAAGAGCTTTCGCATGTGGTGCTTGTTACGTGCGGCTGAAACCGATTCGACAGAGTTGTGAGGAAGATCCAACGCCTCGGCGAATTGGGCAGCCAACACCGCCGTCACATCATCGACGCCGAGCACGGCATGGATCGGCTGCCCTTGCGCGTATTCAACGACCGCGCTTGCCGAGCGCTCCGGCTCGCTGAAGTTCAGCGACAACCATTCGCACTCGGGTCGATGGAGAAGAACGACTGTTCGCTCCAGTCCCAGTGTGACATCAATTTCCAGCTTAGCGGCCGCTTCGAGGAAGGCTTCGCCTCGGTAGGTGGACGATGGCAGCAGAAGCAGCAGGCGCGGCATGGTCTTATGTGGATGAACGAGCGGCGCGGGTCTGATGAAATGCCTTGAGCTGGCGGTTGGCTTCGACGATAGGGGTCAGCTTACTGATGACTTCACCAACCTTCCCCCCGGGAATCGCATAATAGCCCTCATCATCGGCGAGCTCCGTGTACACGCGGTTGCCGATGCATCCAAAGCTGGCGGTCGCTTGTCCCGATTGCAGAGATTCGGGAAGAATCGCGCAGGTCGGCCGTCCCATCGTGGCCCCGCCGCTCGCGATGCCTGCCGCTTGCGCCGCTTCGGCCACCAACATGAGTTGCTTAGCGGTCCCCCGGATCAGGACGAGATCCGGTTCGAAAGGCGCGTCGGCCAACGACGCGTACAGTGCAAACCGGAATGGATCTTGGCGGCGCGGGATATGCGGGATTTCTTCCATTTTGATGTACTGCATCTGCACCATGGTCCGAACCAGGCCATGTAATTCCTGCGCGACATCGGGAGGAAGCTCCACGCCATGCGTGTGGGCGCCGACCGGACAGGTGTAATGGTCCATCGCCTCCGTGTAGAACACCTCGCCTTCCATCGCCAAGCGCCAATAGCCGCATCCGGCCGGGGCCGGCGACTCGATGCGTTTCATGCCGGCCGGCGGGGCGTCTCGAAAAGCGATGGCGACGGGCGGTACCCGCAGCTCCAACAGTGTTTCCAATTCTCGTCCGTGGGTCGCTACGCTCATGTGTCCTCTCTTTCTACGTTGGCGGAACGCGGGCTCATTCTAACGAACACAGTTGTTCTTGTGTCGGTTCCGCGCAGCAAAACCATGGTTCCGTCATGCGCGGCGGACGGTGAACCGTCCGTTGCGGCGGCCGTGAGGCCGGCATCTCACGTCCGGCTTTGCGATAGGCGATTGTGCGCAGACGGTCGAAGGTGTCGCTGGGATCCGCGCCGGACTTGGCGGCTTCTTCGACGGCGGTGTTGATTTCCTGGTGAAGCGCATCCATGCGCGGATCGGGGTGCGTCCAGGGATATTGAAATCCGGCTTGATTCAGCGGACCGATGAAAGTCTCCATGGCATCCGGTTCTTCCGGCCGGCCGAGCAATGCGGAGCCGGGCGGGACCAAGAGGCGGATCGCATACTGCACGGGATCGATCGCATAGATCAGGTCGTTGGCCACCACGATGTCGAACATGTCGGCGTAATCATCAAGCGTCGTCCAAGGGGTGAAAGCCACCAGGGACGGGCGCAGGGTGATCCCGGCGCCACGCACGATGCTCAGCGCTTCGATGACATCTGCGCATGTGTGTCCCTTGCTAAGGCGCGCAAGCACGAGGTCGCTGAATGACTCGACAGCCGAGATGACGAAGAGGCAGCCCATCGCGGCGAGCTCTGGCAAGATGGACCGACGTTTTAAAAGATGCTCGATCTTCGCCGTGAAATCAAACGTCAGATGCGGGAACGCTGCGTGTGTGGCGCGCACGATGCTCAACGAGTGGCCGGGTCCATTGAGAAAATCCGGATCGCCGAACGTGATGTGCGTCGCCCCTGCCGCCACCTGTTGCCGGATATCCTCAAGCACCACAGCCTCCGGGACTAAAAAGAAACGGCCGTCGTAGACGGGCACGATGGGGCAGTGCCGGCACATGTGTTTGCAACCCCGACTGGCCTCGACGTATCCCACCACGTGCCGGCCGCCGTCCCGTTCCAGGCGCGCGTAGTGGGAAAGGGAAGGAAGGCTGTTCCGGCTGGACACTGCAAACGGTAAAGGCGTTCGTTTCAATGAAGGTCCGACGATCCGGCCCCCGCGGCTCACGCCGTCAATCTCGAGATCTTCCTGCCCTCGTTCAAGCGACTCGATCAGGTTCACGAGCGGCGTCTCATATTCCCCCCCGATGACCGAATCGGCGAAGTGGGACAAGAGATACTCCGCATTAATCGAAGCATACAAACCGTAAAAGCAGATGTGACAGGATGGATTGACTTTGCGGATTCGCTCGGCTACGCGCACACCCAATCGCAAGGCCGTATGCATGGGAACGGAAATGCCGACAAATTGAGCTTGCTTCACACGTTCGGCGTGGAATTCTTCCACGGCAATGTCGAGCGACGCCGGCGCATAGCCGGCCTGCTCCAGAAATCCCATCGGCTGCGCGACACCGACCGGCTGGTGCCCGAGCTCATAGCACGAGACGAGCAGAATCGCCCCGGGGCGCCGTAATCCCGCCTGGCGCGTCGATGGATTGATAATCGACTGCTCGGTGTTCTTCATGGAATTTCGATTATGGCTGTCGGATAAAGAAACGAGATTATAGAGGTCGCTTCACTGAAGAGGCAATGAGATTCGGGATTCGTGGCGGAGAGGTCATTATGTCGCGCTGCGAAGACTAAGCGCCGCCGCAGCTATAAATTGACCTTGTACCGCGTGCTGCGCCCGCCGCCGGAAGGAACGAGCACTCCCTGCTCGGCAAGATCCTGAAGATCCCTCGTCGCGGTGGCCTTCGATGCGCCTGTGATGGACATATACTTTTTCGCGCTGATTCCGCCTTCAAAGCCTTTTGGTCCCTCTTCCAGCATCCGCCGCAGGGTCTGCAGCTGGCGTTCGTTCAGCCGGTCGCGGAAGCGGTCGAAGAGCCGGGTCTTTTTCAGGGTGAAATCGATCTGCTCTTCCGCCTGGATCTGAGCCTCAAGCGCTGTATTCACAAACCAACTCATCCATGGCGTGATCTCATTGGATTGCTGGCCCGCCTGCAGCGCTGCATAATATTGTTTCCTGTTCGCCTCGATCGTGCGAGAAAGGCTCAGCAAGACCGGCCGGCCGAACCCTTGCGAGAGGGCTGTCTCTGAGATCGCCCTGCCGATCCGGCCGTTGCCATCTTCAAATGGATGGATCGATTCGAAATAGAGATGGGCGATCGCCGATCGAATGACAGACTTCTTTATTGCCTTCCGGCCGCCGGGGTCGGTTTCATTGAACCATGCGATGAACTGTTTCATCTCTGCCGGCACTCTGGATGAAGGAGGCGCTTCGAAATGGACCTTCTCCTTTCCTACCGGCCCGGATACTACCTGCATCGGTTCGGCATGGGTCCGCCATTGGCCGCTCTTGATTCTCCGATTTCCGGCCATGATCATGCGGTGCCATTCGAAGAGCTTCTCATTCGAAAGCGGAGCCGCAAAGCTGTTGCGCACATCCACCATCAGCGCGGCCATGCCTTCCGCTCGTCTGTCCCCTCCACTAATCTCGCCGCCGAGGCCCAGGTTTCTGCGGATCGATGATAGGACATCCTTGCGACTGATGTACTCTCCTTCGATGGCCGAGGTTTTCACCGCTTCTGCGACCATCATATCGACTTCCGCTTCCGCCTGGGCTTCTTTCGGCAATCCGTCGAGAAGGCCACTCACGCGCCCCATCCTCTCCGCAAAAGCCAGCAGCGCGTCGTCGACACCCGACATGTCGTACCTGAATTCAGGCCAGTCTCTTTGCTGCCAGTTATAGGTCATGAGCCGATTGTAACACCTATTCGGCTCAAAAATATGAAGAATGTGAGCCGATTAGCGACTTATTCGGCTTAGGGGCTATAGAGGTCGCTTCACTGCAGAGACAATGAGATTCGGGGAAGATGGCATAATCATGTCGCGCTGCATGGCTACCACCAGAGTCAGATCCTGCGCCAGCATGCCGTAAAGATTGGCCTTGGCATCCTCATCACGCGCCCGCAACACCGCGGATGGATGGAGCGTCGCCATGACCTTGGGCGCCCACGGAGTCGCAAAAACCGTTGATCGCTGCTTCAGCAATTGAAATTGCGCGCCCAGCAAGGATTTGGCGGCGGTGGCCCCAAGGCAGACGACGATGGCAGGCCGGATCGCCGCCAATTCTGCTTCCAGCCA
>DATFCE010000125.1:0-6836 GCA_035253365.1 Nitrospiraceae bacterium | reverse complement strand
GGATTCGTCCACAGCCCACCGCTATCATTTTGGTTCAGATTACAAATTATTCCGATCACTCATTCACATCTATCACCCATTAAGGTGAATTATTGAATGCATTTCTGGCTTGTTGGTCAACATTCACTGCGGAAGCACAGTGTGACTATGCTTGTAAATTGATTGATTGATTGAGCATTCAAGACGGGAGAGCTGGGTCACGGCTAAGATGATCTACCCCAATGGTTAGAGACATCACCGGCCGCTGACTAAGCCGACTTCAGGTTGCTCAACTATGGCAATTGTCGATTAGGGAAGAACCAAACGGAAAGTCGGGCGTTACTGTGCCTGTTGACGATTAAGGATTTGCTTGCCGTTCATCCCTAGCCACCAGTACCTGACGGCCGTAAGCACTACACACCTCATACTTCACCTCCACCCCTCTCAAGAAAGAGTTGGCGGCTATGTTCTACTGGGCGTGTCCTTGAGCACCTTTTGAGTATGCGGGATGCGCGAGATGGAGGGGTGTCGGTCACTCCTTCCGCTCACTTACACTCGAACTGAATCCCCCACCGCCGCTCTCTCACCTCTTCCGCTCCGCCGGCGTTTTCATTGATTCGGGTTCGGCCTTTGGCTTCGCCTTCTTTCACGATCCGCGAGGCGCCCTTGCAACGCTTCTCGATCATCTGCAGCGCTTCTCTTCTGAACGGGGATAACAGGTGCCCGGTTTCTGCAAATGGGTAGGTGACTATTCCGCCGGATTCCGTCTGCTGCGCCAGCTTGACGCCTTCGGCGCAGCCCCATAGTAGGGCGCTCCATGCCATGACAAGCGGCAGGGCCGTTCTTGACCAGGGTTTTGTTCGCACTCTATGATGGTGATTGTCCATCAATTCTCCATTTTCTTCGCGAAGAGAGACAGGGAGGCAGATTATGAAATACCGAACTATGCTCATGAGTCTGGTGGCGACGCTTGCAGCCGGGCTGCTCTTCGGCAGCGGTGCTGTGGCGTATCACTCCTATATCTTGACCGTCAAGCAATTGCGCGGTGGGCTGGAAAAGGCCTCGTCGCCCGGCTCCAAGGGTTTTGTTCTCATTGATGTTCGGTCTCCGGAGGAACATGCAGCGGGTGTAATCCCGGGCACCGATATGAATATCGAGTTCAACGAGATCAAGGCGCGCCATCGTGAAATCGGGGCAAAGCTTGATGATCACATCGTCGTCTACTGCCAGTCCGGACACCGAAGCAATATTGCGGCTGAAGCGCTCGCGGATCTCGGCTACCGGCACGTGTATAACGTCAGCGGCAGCATGAACGCGTGGGTAGATGCGGGGTATCCGGTCCAACCCACCAGCCGGTAATAGGCTACTGAAAATGGTCTCATCACACCCGCCTACCCCAGGCGCCAAGACGCGCCCCCTCCAGGGCTTCGTTCTTGGCTTGCCAACATCCTCAATGTACCCCCACGGGAAGAAGCGCGTCTTGGCGCGCTTGGGGTGGGTGGGTGAAGATAAGCTACACCTGCGGTGTTGGCGTCGCCTGCGGCCGCGCTCGGGAAGGGGCGTGTCTCGGCACGCCTGGGGGAAGGGCGGGTGTGATAGAGGACCATTTTGAGTAGCCTATTTAGGATACAAGAGGGGGTGTAATGAATTAAATTACTTCTCCTATTTGCCCCCATACCCCTCTACCCCCTTGCCTCTTTCCATACTACGCGGCAGGACGCCGATCACGGCCGGTAGGGGGATATGCCGCATTCCGCTTCCGTCGACCAGCGTTTGGATCGACTGCAGGCTCGCTTCAGAAGTGTCGGTCCCTGTTTCAGTCGGCAGATGCCCGGCGATGAGAAGATCCGACGAGGCGCCTCCGTCCATCGCCATGACCTGATGGATGGAGGGAATGCCTTTGTGCAGACATTCGGCCAAGTCCCACAGGGAGGCCGCATCCGCCGTCTTCATCACAAGAATACGGCCGTTTCTCTCTTCCCCGATCAGGGTCTGATGGGCGCGCTTTCCCGTTTGACGTACCCGTGATTTTCCGTTTCGATCCAGCAGCATGAGGGATTGGGCAGCTTCCCCATACACCGGATGGTCTTCGGAAAACGGATCGACAGCGAGATCCAATACCCGCGCGTTCCGAAGCCCGCTGACGACAGGTTCGGCCACGAACAAGCCTTGCCACAGAGGATGGCGTTTTGTGCCCACCGATCGACCATTCTTGAGCAGTAACCCCATATACGAATAATCATCGCGGAACAATCCGGCATTCAGCAGCACCATGGCGCCCGTTCTGCGTTGCCATTCCTTAATGGTCAACGGCGCGGGCAACTTTTCATCCAGATAGTGATAGGTGGCAAAGCGAACCCGTTCGGGATCGATTTTTACCATGACGAGCAGCGGAACCTCATCTCTGCACAGAAGGCCCGGGTTCCATACTCCGGCGTCCACCCCCTCTTCCAGATGGTGCCACAAGATGTTTTGAGCCCAGATCGGCTCGGATGCCGTCACCCACATCAAACCGGCGATCAGCCAAACACTCAGGAAGGAACACCGAAGACACGGCGCTCGATTCATATGGGAGAGACAGAGACCTAGCAGGGCCGAACGGATGGAAGCAAATGGCCGATAGATCGGAAGCACCGCGGGAGAGCACGTCTCACTTTCAGTCACGAGGAGATTCGCCATGAGACGGCTGCAGTATAAAGACAGTCGCCACAGGCGTCAATTCAGGGCCTCAATCGACGGCACGCCCCGGTGCGCCATGCACCCGGCATAGCAATTCCAGCCGGCCCAAAAAATCATTGACTGGTAGATCTTCATGAGTAGACTAGGGTATCTTCGAGGTTCGTATGCAACTCTCCATCTTCTGGCGCTTAACGATTGGATTTCTGGCCATCATCGCGGTGGTCACTACGGTCAATCTATTCGCGCTGAACCAAATCCGGCAGATCACCGCATCGAGCACGGAGCTCGTCTCGAAGCATTACCCTGCCATTGAGGGAGGGAAATGGTTGATCGCAAATTTGTATGCCCAGGAGCGAAACGAGAAAAAATATCTAGCCGTCCATGATGATGTGTTTCTGAAGACTTTCGACGAAGAGGCGAAGGAGTTCCGCCGCACCCTTTCGGCACTGCAGGACCAACAAACGTCCGCCGAAGCTCGAAATTTGCTCAAGGAGGCGGAAGGATTCCACGATGAATACCGCATCCTGTTCCACAGCGAAGTACGACTCCAGACGCCTACAACTCGAAGTCCCAGAACCGACTATGCCGGCCGCCGTAATGCATTCGTGGATCGAGCGACCGAATCGTTACAGGCGTTTGTCGATTTCCATCACGGCGCGGTCAATACCCTGGTCGGCGACTCGCGGCGCCGCGCGGAGCAATCCGAGGCGATGACCAAACAACTCGTTTTCATTGCCATTCTTCTTGGATTGGGGTTGGCGGCATTCGCAACCTATAGTATTCTGGCGCCGCTGCGCCGATTGCAGGAGCACATCCGCCAAATCGGCGTCGGGAATTTCCGCACGCCCATCGAAGTCGAAGCTCCGAGCGACCTGCGCGGCCTGGTGGAGTCGGTTCGATCGATGGCAAAGAAACTCCTGGAGTTGGATGACTTGAAGGCCGGCTTCGTCTCGCATATGACCAACGAGTTGCGCTCGCCGCTGACGGCACTCCATGCGGGCACCCAATTGCTGCTTGAGGAAATTCCAGGCCCGGTGACGCAGGACCAGCGAGAAACCCTTCACTTGATGGCCGACAGCAGTCGCCAGTTGATCGAGATGGTCTCCAGCCTGTTAGACCTTTCGCGGATGGAAGCGGGCATGATGGAATATCGCATGGCTTCAACCGACTTGAAACGGGTGGTGGAGACATCAATCAATAAAGTACGTTTGCTTGCGGATCGCGAACGCATTCGCATCATCAGTGAAGCGCCAAAAGAGCCGGCGCTCGTGCCTGCCGATCAAATCCGCATTCAGCAAGTTCTCGACAGCCTTCTTTCGAATGCCATGAAATTCAGCCGTGACGGGGCGACGGTTCAAATCAAACTGGAGCCTGATCTTCAGGCTGGGGTCATGCGGCTTTCAGTCGCCGATACGGGGCGCGGCATTCCGGCGGACACGCTGCCCCATATCTTCGAACGATTCTATCAAGGGACGTCGCAGACCCGCGGCTCCGTGGCCGGAAACGGCATTGGATTGACTCTGGCGAAAATGGTTGTGGAGGCCCACGGGGGAAGGATCTGGGCCGAGAGTGAGCTCGGCAAGGGCACCACTGTGAATGTCGTCCTGCCGCTGGCCTGATGGAGCCACCATGGATCGATGGCGACGAGGCTCAACGCTACTGTTTCTTTTCGGGCTTATCCTGACCGCCTGCTCTTCCGTCGCGGCGCCCCGGCCGCCCGCTCCATCTTCACAGGCGCCGTCCGCCGGTTTTGCATCCCCTGCTTCTGTCGTTTCGCAGGACTCGCATACCGCCAAAGCCTTCCGCTCGCTGGCACGCGAGCAAGAAGGACGACTCGCGGCGTGCGTACAAGACCGTTCATGCGATCGCGCCCACTTTACACGCGCCTTGCTCTATTTGTCAGAGAACCAAGATCTAGCCGAGAAACACTTTCAGGAAGTGGTGGCGCTGGCCCCGAAAAGCCCGTTGGCTTCCCTCAGCGTCTCGTGGCTCAAGCTGCTCAAGGACGACCCTTCAGACAGGCGCCGCGGAGCCGTCTTGGCCCAAACGACGCAATGGCTTATCCAGGATCTGTGGACGCGCGAACAAGGCCTCAAAGAAGAATTGAGCATGCGGGGCAAACGATTGGAAGAACTCTCCGCTCAACTTGAAGCGTTGAAGCAAATCGATGTGGAAATGAATGAGAAGCCACATCCAATGCAGCCGAAATCAAAGCCGAATCCACGCACGGTTCCGCAAAATTGACGCGTAGCCCCGGCCCGCCACCCTTGAAAATCGATTCGAATTTTGTCATTCGCCGTGTGGTTAACGGGTACGCGGCGCAGATCGAGATAGTTTCGGCTCTGAGCTGTTAACCGCCGAACGGAAGAACTGGTGACGTGACGACTGCCGAGGCGCCGGTGAAGTGTGAGAACATCATCGTGGCGGAAACCGCCCAGTCAATAAATGGGCCGGGATAGATGCCGAGGATCAAGGTGCCCGCCAGGCCGACATAGATCACGGCTTTCATGGGCATGGAAATTCTCAGCGGCGAGCGATCCATCGGCTCATTGATATACATCTTCTTGACGATGATGAGGTAGTAATACATCGAGATGACGATGTTGATCAGGCCGACGATGATCAGCGTGTACAGACCTTCCTTGATGGCCGCAAGAAAGATATAGAGCTTGCCAATAAAGCCGGCCAGCGGGGGGACGCCGGCCAATGACAGTAAAAAAATCAACATCGCAAAGGCGAGGAACGGCGAACGCCGGTTGAGGCCGCTATAATCGTCGATCTCATCGCTACGGATCACATTACCCACGGCGATGACGATCGCGAACGCCCCAAGGTTGGCAAACAGATAGGTCAGCAGATAGAAAAGAATCGCATCGCTTCCCATCTTGGTGCCCGCCGCGAGTCCGATCAGAATATTCCCGATCTGAGCGATGCCCGAGTAGGCCAGCAGTCGCTTGATGTTTCGTTGGGCGATGGCCACGATATTGCCGTAAGTCATCGACAGAATCGACGCGCCGACCAACAACAGCACCCATGCCGGTTTCAGCGTGGCCAGCGCCACGTAGAACATGCGAAGCAGAATAGCAAACGAGGCCCCCTTGGGCGCGATGGAGAGAAAGGCCGTCACCGGGGTGGGGGCGCCATGGTAGGTGTCGGGAATCCAGGAATGAAAGGGCACCGCGCCGATCTTAAACCCGATCGACGCAAAGATCAGGAGAAACCCGATCAGCAACCCCGGCGACGGCGACGCGGAGGTCATCTCTGAGAATAGGATCTTTCCCGTTTCCCCGTAGACCAAACTGATGCCGTATGCCAGCAGTCCTGCCGCGAACACGCCGAGGATGAAGAATTTCAACCCCGCCTCGTTGGAAGTCAGGTCCTCACGCAGATACGCTACCAGCACATAGAAACCGAACGTCGAGAATTCCAGCGTAATGAAGACCGACAGCAGATCATTGGCCGACGCCATGAACATCATCCCAAGGGCCGACATGAGAACGAGGAAGTAGTATTCGCCCTTGAAGAAGCGGAATCGATTCACATAGTCCACCGAAGACAAGATCACCAGAATCGTGGCCGCCACGACGAAAATCTTAAAGAACAGCGCGAGCCGATCCACCACGAACATGTGCCGGAACAAGGTCCCACCGATGCCTTCGGTCTGAAACCAAAGCAAGGTCGCGAGGACGAGCAGGAGGCCGCCGACGCTCACATAAGCCAATTGCTCCTTCGGGATCTTGGGCCACGTGAAGTCGATGACTAAGACGACGCACAGCCAGAGCGTCAACACCATCTCCGGCAGCATCAAGAGCAGATCGGAACCGGACAGCGAGAGAGAAAATGTCATGGCTTGCTCTTCGATTGAGTGCTGAGTGCTGAGTACTGAGTGCTGAAATCCGGAGAGAACTGATTGGGTTTTTCATTCTCCAGAGATGCCAGCGGAGCGATCTTGGTGACGCGCGCGATCAGAGGATCGACGCCCGAGCGAATCACATGATAGAAATGCCCCGGGAAGAGACCGAATGTGATGCTGCAAGCGATCATCAACAATAACGGCATCCGGTCCACGAAGGCGACCGCGTCATGCGCATGGCTGTATTCCCGAACGGTTGCCCCGTAGAAAATACCCCGCATCATTTTAAAAAGATACGCCATCGTCAGCACGATGCCGACGACCG
>DATFCE010000124.1:0-3297 GCA_035253365.1 Nitrospiraceae bacterium | reverse complement strand
CGACGATGAGGAGGTGCGTCACTACGAACCCCTCACTTGGCGCAGGAAACCCTTCACATCATGTGGCATGGTCTGAGCCTTCTATCCTTGTCTATCTACCCAACACGCCCGTATCGCGTGGTTAGCTTATTCGCGCTTTGCGATTCTTTCCAGTCGGTATTTATCTGACGACTACGCTTCAAAGACCTACCACCGTCGGCGCGGCCAAAAAGCACGTGTTTGGTGACACCAAAAGGTTTATATTTTCCCACGATGACATTCATGCGGGCGACCCGCACGCCGGTTGGGCAACCCCCACCTTGACATTGATCTATCTAGAACTATCTCTTTGGTTAGTCATTTCGAGAATGTTCATGTCAAGCACTGTTAACATAAGAACCCACATTCACGCCCGTGACTGTGAGGGGAAGGAGGACAACAGATGAAGAAACTATCGTTCAGGCAACGTAGCAGCGAGCAGCACTGGGTTGGAGATGGGTTTCCCGTGCGGAGCATTTTCTCCTATAACGACGACCGTGCGGCGGACATGTCTCCCTTTCTCCTCCTGGACTATGCAGGACCACGGAGCTTTCCGCCCACGACGAAACGGCTGGGAGTGGGCGAGCATCCCCATCGCGGATTCGAGACCGTCACGATTGTGTACGACGGCGAGGTCGAGCATCGCGACTCATCGGGCGGAGGCGGAGTCATCCGGCCGGGTGATGTGCAATGGATGACGGCGGCATCCGGCATCGTGCACGAGGAATTTCACAGTGCCGAGTTTGCGTCACACGGTGGTCCATTTGAGATGATCCAACTCTGGGTCAATTTGCCGAAGAAAGACAAGATGGCGCCGGCACGGTATCAGGGCCTGACAGCGGCACAGATTCCGACCGTGGCACTTCCTGACGATGCGGGTACGGTGCGCGTGATCGCCGGGAACTATGAGGGCACGGTGGGGCCCGCGCAGACGTTCAGTCCCATCAATGTGTGGGATGTACAAATGAAGGCGGGGCGCCATGCGGATTTCCGAGTGCCAAGCGGCTACACCACCGCGCTGTTCGTCTTGAAAGGAAAGCTCCGCCTGCCCGGGAGCGACCTTGTGAGTGAAGCGGAGTCGGCGGTCTTGGGGCGCGACGGCGACCAGGTCGCTATCGAAGCGCTGGAGCCGACACGGTTACTGTTTCTCAATGGACAACCGCTTAATGAACCAATCGTGGGCTACGGACCCTTTGTGATGAACACCGAAGCGGAAATTCGGCAGGCGTTTTTGGATTATCAGAGCGGACGCATGGGGCGAATTGCTCGTCCGGTCCACCAGGAAGTGAGGACCTGAAGCTGGAGGGTTGGGGCCATCTCACCTCTCAATGGGTGACGGTCGCAGTAGTGAGGGGCCGAAAGATTTCGGCGACTATGCTGCGACCGCGCCCTCCGGTTTCAAGAGATCGACACCGCTTCGTCTCTCCAAGCTCTCTCCCATCCGATTTCGCTTCTCACCTTCTCATCAGCGATACCAATTATGCCGCGATTGCCATGTGTTTTCCGCTGGGCGCTCCAATGCCGGTCGATCCCACTTCCCTAAGATCGCCGCCGCTTCATACGTGCTTTGTGCAAACGCCAACAGGGCCGCGTCCGGCGAGGTGGCGGTTCGCACCTTGTCGTATGGCAAAAGAAATTCTCGTAGCTCGGCATGGTAAAAGGCACCTTCCGGCTCAACGGACGCGTCTTTGAATCCTTGGGGCTCGGGATAGGCATACGCATAAAAGGCCGGCATGCCGAGGCTGGCGCCGGGCCAAAAGCCGCAACTGCTGACTTCCTGAGAATATGCTTCGCGGGCGACGAACTTGGCGACGTTGGGCGCGCCTGAATGTTTGGGCGCCGGGCGACCAGAGAAGCGGGTGACGGCCAGGTCAAACGCACCCCAAAAAAAATGCACCGGACTGACTTTGCCGTTGAACCGGGAGCGAAAGTCCGTCAACACGCGATCGGCCTGCAGCAGAATCCGCCAGCACCGCTGCGCGTACTCAGGAGCATAGGCCGCATGGTGGTGATCCTCCTCAAACGGTGTTCGATCCTCCACTTCGACCGGGGTGGTCCAAATGTTCACCTCGATCCCGACCGACCGCAGAGCCGCCATCGTTTCGTGATAAAAGTCGGCCACGGAGCGCGGCTCGAGCGCAAGCGAACGGGTCTCTCCCTCCGCCGTCTGAATCAGAAGCTTGTGATCGAGAAAGTCGAAGTCGATCTGAAAGACGCGCGTCCCGTATGGGATCGGCGACGTGGTCAGTCCACGAGGCGTGACATACAAGGTCACTTCCCACCAGTGGCAGACCATCGGCGCCAGCGCCAGCCGAATTTTCCCGACGATCTGCGTCCACATATGCAAGGTGGCATAGGTCTCACGCCATGCGTCCAGAGGCAAGCTCGGCCACACATCCGTCTCTCTAGAAATGGTCACTGTAGGTTCACCAGCCATAATGACCTCCACAAAAACTGCCTAAATTTTTCATGAACTATGTTCGGTCGCTGAAGACGTATCGTCCCGGCAATGACGCCGCGCTCGCAACGCCAAATTGCTCCTAACGCGAGTCAATTTCAAGGGGTTGGCGACGGACAGTTAGGTGTGAATTCTGAATGCCCCCCGTTGTCGTAGAAATCGATGATCTCCTCCCGCGTGGCGAAGCGCCCGTCGTACATGCACCTGAAGCGGGTACGGAGTCACAACGGGATTGGTCGAGCGCGCACCGCCATCCGCATCAGCACACAAATACTCCTTACGTACCATCGTCGGCCATGCTAATGTTCGTCTCGATTCGCCATGAACGAGAACGAATCCGAATTGCCGGCTGATTCGAACGGTGGAATCACCGAATGAATGGCGCCTCTATCGCCGAGCCAGAACGCCTATTCCACGCGGGCGTTATTTTCTTCTGTGCGCTCGCGATCTGGCCTTCAACCGTACGGAGCGAAGGGGGTAGCCCGCCGGATGGGACCGTTTCCAACGGGAACCCTGCGCGGCAAGAAGCGTCCCACCTCGATCGGGTCAGCCATCCGATTCACAACGAAGGCACACACTCTCGCGTGCCGGTCATGCGGCCCGACGGCACCATCTTGTTGATCAATAGAAACAAATTTTTTCTCGACGAGACGCTCAGGCTGCCGCCGTGGCTCCACCTTGGACTCCAGCATCGAGACCGGTACGAATCCTATAACGAACCATTCCGAAAAGGTGAGACCACCGGCGCCCAACAGGTGGCGCTGCAAACCCTGGCGCGATTCGGCATTCGGTACGATCCCGTCCGCTTTTTTGCCGAGTTG
>DATFCE010000123.1:0-8100 GCA_035253365.1 Nitrospiraceae bacterium | reverse complement strand
ATGAGCTGATTGAACTGCTCGGGCGTCGCGAGATCGCCGCGCGTGCGGACGCTGAATTCCCGCTGCGCGCTTTCGATCCGCCCGGATGGAATCTCGACATTCTGGCTTCTGAGCGCCGCTTCGACGTCCTGCACCGTCAACTGTCGCGCCGCTAGCCGGTCTTTGTCCAGCCAAATCCGCATGGCATATCGCCGCTCGCCGCCGATGATCACGTTGGACACGCCGGGCAGGGCGGAGAGCCGATCTTTCACGTAGCGGTCGGCGAAATCGGTGATCTCCAACTGATTGTGCCGATCGCTGTAGAAGGCCAGCCAGATGATGGCATTGGCGTCCGCTTCAACTTTGGAGATGATCGGCTCCTCGATATCATCGGGAAGCTGGCCGCGCGCGCGCGAGACCCGGTCCCGCACATCGTTAGCCGCCGCATCCACGTCGCGGGTGAGCTCGAATTCAATCGTGATCTGCGACACCTCTTCCCGGTTGACCGAACTCATGGCTTTGATTCCCTCGATGCCGCTGAGCTGATCTTCCAGGATTTTCGTCACGTCGGTCTCCATGATCCGGGCGCTGGCGCCCTGGTAGACCGTGCGGACCGAGACAGTCGGCGGATCGATGTCGGGATATTCGCGCACCGACAGGCGTAAAAAGGAAATAATCCCGAAGATAACCAGCACGAGCGTCATCACGGTCGCCAAGACGGGCCTCTTGATCGAGGTCTCGGATAGCTTCACGCGTACCTCACAAAGTTAAAAGTAAAAAGTTCAAAGGAAAAAGTATGTCGCACTTTTGCCTTTTTACTTTTGCCCTTTTACTTGCCTATCGGCATGATCGGCATGCCGTCGCGGATCTTTTGGAGGCCGCCGGTCACGACGGTATCCGTCGCCTCCAAGCCGTTGACGACCTGCACCTTTCCTCGTTCGCGCCCTCCGAGTTTCACTTCCGTCAGATGCGCGGTCTTCTCATCCACCCGGAAGACGAAGGTCTTGTCCTGCTGCGGGACGACGGATTCCTCGGGAATCAGCAAGGCGTGCTCCGTGTGTCCGAGAATCAAAGCAACATTGGCAAACATGCCGGGCCGTAACTTTCCCTCGGTGTTTGGAATGCGCGCTCGGACGCGAACCGTTCGGCTGACTTCATCCACCCGCGGATCGATCGAATAGACCGTCCCCTCAAAGGTCTGGCCGCGAAACGCATCGACCCGCACTTCTACCTTCTGTCCCATCGACAACCGGCTGAAGAACGTTTCGGGCACCATAAAATTGATCTTGAGTGTGTGAATGTCTTCCAGGTTCACGATGTCCCGCCCAGGTTGGACATAATCGCCCGGTGACACTCGCCGGGTCCCGAGATAGCCGGCAAACGGGGATCGGATTTTGGTTTTAGCCAGGCGTTCCTGAAATAATTTGTACGTGGCTTCGGCCGATTTCAAATTGCTGGCGGCCTGGTCGAGCTCGCGCCGCGAGACGTTATCGTTGGCAATGAGGCGTTTCATCCGATCATGATCGAGTTGGGCGATCTCCAGGCTGGCCTCGGCTTGCGCCAACTGCGCTTCCAGTTCAGCCGAATCCAATTCCACCAGCACCTTGCCCCGCTCGACCTTTTGACCCTCTTGGAAGTTCACCCGCGTCACCCGTCCGAGGATTTCCGGCCGGATGATGACGGACTCATTGGCTTCAAGCGTCCCGACAGCATTGACCATATCGGTAATCGGACCGACCGTGACCGGCGCCACCTCCACCGGCATGGCGAAACTCGGCGGCCCGCCCTTCTGAGCCGGTGATGGAGCAGGCCCATGCTCGGCCTTGCCGTTTCGGTTGGTCAGCATCATGACCGGGACGGCCATCAACCCCAGGAGCATCACCACAATGAGAATCCACTTCGCCCGCGACAAGCCCATCATGTCCGTTCCTTCTGTTTGCTTGCAGCCATGGGCTGAGCCGGGGTACGAGATTCGTCCTCGCAGCCGTGACTCGACCGATCAAACGGCCCTGCTCGCATAACCTCTTCGACAATGGACTTGGTCAGGCAGCCGGCGGCAATGAACTTCGCTCCGTCCCGATGCATGCGCGCCAACAAGGCCTTGCCGTTGGCGTCAATATACGTCACACCGCTCAAATCAACACGGAGACCCGGCTTCCCTCGCACGACCGGGGTGGCTTTCCAACATCGCTCCAGTTCAGCAACCCAGGGTCCCGCCAATCGACCTTCAAGCGCAAAGATGGTGACATCCGAATCAATATCAATATGAGTCGTAATTTTCAGCATGTTCCACACTCCTTTACGCACAGATAACGCAACTGCCGTTCCTCTATATGGGTAGCGGCATGACTGTAACTGATTGAAAGTACGATAGCATGGAAGCAATGCTTTTGGTCGATCCGTGAGGGGCGCCGACATGTCGGCATCTGCCGAACGGTCGGCATTACGCTGAACGACAGGTACTAACGCGACTCTGAAATCAGCACAATGGGGACGTGTCTGCTCCGTGAAGAACATGAAATTCGGCACTGTCAGTCGCTGCGTTATTATATATGCGAAAGAAAGCCCGAACCCAGTCATTCGATTCGAGCATCTGACTGCGAGTGGGTAGCTCAAAATGCACGAGTGCTGGTGCGGTGGCATACCTCAAGGCGGTTTCCGCATGGATCCTCGAAGAATACCGCGTAGTATCCCGGTTCGTAGTGAAGCGGCCCTTCGACATTGCGGGCGCCGGCACGCGTAGCGATCTCTGCGAGCCGATTCACTTCACCCACGCTCTCCGCCCAGAAAGCAATCCGACTCTGGTTAGCGACATGGTCAGGAGACTCCGTGACGCCGAAGAACTCGGTGATGTCATTGTCCCCGGCCTCAAACTGCAGCCAGCCTTCAGTGCGTGCGTCGCGCGTGAAACCAAGGGCCGGCAAAAGCGTCTCGTAAAAGGACCGCACCTCAGCGAGGCTCCGCACCCGAAGATCAACGTGATCGAAACGACGTTGCATAAGCAAGCATGGACTTAGAGAAGAGGGTGACGGAGGTAGGCTACTGCCGGAAGTCTACAGAGTCAACGGACGGATCAGGTGCAGCGCGATTATCGAGCTGACCATGTCCAACTTGTACGGGCGGCGAACTCAGACGGAAGTCATTCAAGCGCGCAACGGTCAGCAGCTCCTCAACACACAAGTGGACCAGCTTATTTTAGCAATGGCGAGCTTCAGCGCCGACTCCGGCCTGAACTGGGAGCAAGCCCTCGCGCAGCGTCCACAAGATGTGCAAATGGTGCTGGCGGCGAGCTGGCAATAAGAGCGAATGAACGTAGATAGCTTTGACTAGACTTACTGAGCGGGCCTACGCCGCCGCGCGAGGCGGGAGGATGTCGTCGAATAGCAGGGCGGCGTCCAAGATCGTCATTCCCGGAGGAACACCGGGCAACCATTGGTAGGAATCGACTGAACGATACGAGTACCCGTCCCAATCCTGCTGAATTACCCAATCCATTCCATCGTGCCAAACCATTTTTTCAAGCATGACCCACTGCTCCTCCTTAGAGATCCATCCTAAACGGATGTCGAAACTTCAGGTTGACTGGGGTTGTTTAACAGATGGTTTCGCGACAGTCCCATGTGAGCCGTTGGCTGTCTTTGGATAATGCTTCGGACAATAAAAGCTTCCGGACTTCCCGAACTCCATGGTCTTCTTCATGGTCATGCATCCGTACACACTACACGCGGCTGTTTTCATGATATGGGCCCTCCCTCGCACGTAAGTATAGCAGCGTATGCAAATCGCGCGAGCGGACACCTGGCGTTCCAGCCGTGTATGGAGTCAGACCAACCGATGCTGAGCCGGCGACGTGGAATGGGAGAGCGATTGCGATTTCATCGCGTGTTGTGCATGATGGGACAAGCGCGCGGCATCACATGCGAGCGATCGTCTAGAGATCTTAGTCTACGGTGACGATACGAGGAGGACCTATGGCTCGGTATGGGAAGAAAGCTCAGGATTCAGTGAAGAAGACGATGCATAAGCGTAAGAAAGGCGCATTGAAGAGCGGAAGCGGCAAGAAGGTGAAGAGTAAGAAGCAAGCGATCGCCATCGGCTTGTCGAAAGCGAGACGCAAGGGGGCAAAGGTGCCGAAAAAGAAGTAACTGTTTGCCGTTACGCGTAGCGGTCTTCTTCCCACGGCAACGCCGTGTTCGAATAGCCGCGCACTTCCCAATAGCCTAACCGGTCCTGCTCAAGAAAGATTATTTCCTTCACCCACTTGGCGCCTTTCCAGGCATAGCGTTTGGGAACGATGACACGGACGGGACCGCCGTGCTCGCGAGGCAACGGCTGACCATTCCATGAACGAACCAGCAGCACATCATCATCGTCACAGGCCTCGAGCGGCAGGTTCGTCGAATAGTTATCATATGACGCGAAATAGACAAATCGAGCCTCAGGCCGCGGCCGCACGGTCCGGATGATATGTTTGAAGCTCACCCCTTCCCACGTATTGTCGAACGTGCTCCACGTCGTCACGCAATGAAAGTCCGACACGTCCGTGACCTGCGGCTGGGCCAAAAAATCCTGCCAGGTCCAGGTCGCGGGATTCTCGACCAGTCCGCCGATCGAGAGTTTCCATTGCGCCAGCGGAAGATTCGGATGGAGGCCAAGATCGAGAACCGGCCATCCCTTGGTCACGTGTTGGCCTGGCGGCAGACGATCGGTCCTGGGACGGTGGTCCTGGATGACGCCTTCTTCGACGGACATCCCGCGCTTGGCCTTCGCCCATGCTTGTTTCTTAGCGATCAACTTTTCGTTTAGTTCATCCATGCGATATCCGCCGAGTTGGCCGGCATGAAACTCACTGTAACATGCCGTTGTGCCACAGGCCAAATAGGCGTCCGATGGGATTATCGCGGTGATGTCTGAGAAGAGAGCGTCGCGGACACGTCGTTTCCCGCCAACGAGGCCACCCATAACTCCGCTTCCCGATCCAGGCCCTCATCCGAGAAGTGGCATCCATCGTAGCGAAATTCTAATCCCAGCGTATCGGTGTTCGGTCCCGGATAGATTCCGACGGAGCGGTCAATCAGCTCGGCTTGGGCTTCCTGAATGGGGAGATAAGGCTTGTGTTTCCCGCACAGGGTCGCAATCGATACATAGATGGGCGCATTCACGCCGTGAGCGCGAATGCTGGCGAGCATCTCGCTGAACATCCTTTTATAGGAGTCCTTGCCGGTTTTCAGCAAATTGTCATTCTCGCCCTGATGCCAGAGGAGGTGCGTGGGGGAGAGGCCTTGCCGATGCATATGATCGATGGCATCCAAAATAGACCGATGGAGATCGCCGCCGGGATGCCACCGCGCCATTTCGGTTCCTCCAAGGGCCACTGGAACGAAGACAACGGCGTCATACAAGTTGCGTTCGATCAGTATGTCACCCAACCGAGTCCATACGCTTCCACCATCATGATCGGCCCCCAACAAGGGATCTTGAGCCAGATAGAGATTCCCTTTGTAAAAGTTGTACACGTCGCGTTTGGGCGTCCTTGGCGATTCACCATAGTTGGCCGCATGCGATTGTCCGATCACAAGAGCGACCATAACGCGAGGTCGGGATATGAGCGCCGTGGGAGCAATGCGAATGCGCTTCATCGTCTCCAAATGGACCTGAATCGGGGCCTGCTCGATGTTCACCAAGGGTCCCCCGATCATCCTTCCTACACCATAAAATTTCTGAAAAAAGATGCCGACGAGCGAGCCACAAATGAAGCAAACCAATACCGGAACAGCGATTCGACCCATGTTGTTAGTAGACTCGCGAGCAGTCAGGCCTAGGCAGTACAACCTTCTATATGCTTATACCATAAGCAGTTTGTCTTTTTCATTAGACCTCCATGCTCGAGTTGCCCCGCTGGGACGTGCCGTACGACCGGATGTAAAAATGATGCGGGCAAGCGGTGAGCTCAGTCTAACTTGACGGGGGAAAAGACCAGCATTTCGATACCAATCACATGAAGGTGAAGTCCGCACGTCTAGTCTTGATTACGTATTCAGTGAGGGGGTAGGATACAGTTACAAAGCCATCGCGCCGATAGACTCACATTCCGAGAGGCCGGCAGTGGCCAGGCGAGCGCAAACGATAGGGATAGGGGTCGGGATCCTTGTTATCCCTGTGATGTTGTTCTGTGCCGGCGAGGTGTGGCTTCGCATGTATCAACGTGTCAAAGCCGGGGTGCCGTTCTTTGAGAAATCCGGCGCCGGGATGTCACATCTGAGCCCGATCACGCTCGATGATGAGCTCGGCTGGCGCGCGACCGAGCAGTATCGCGAGGATGCGATCGTGAAGACGGCCCGAGGAAAGACCTATGAAATTTCGCGGTCCCAAGACGAACACGGCTTTCGCATGTTCGGCGACGTGCATTCGCAAAAAATGAAGATTCTCGCGATCGGCGATTCTTTCACGCAAGCGGTGCACGCCTCGGACGGCAAGCCCTATTATGCCGTGCTTAAGAAGACCTTGGATGCCGAAGTGTTTGCCTATGGAGCCGGCGGATACGGCACGCTTCAGGAATACATGATCCTGGATCGCTATGTGGATCTTATCAAGCCCGATCTCGTCTTGTGGGAGTATTGCAGTAATGATTTCATCAATAACGAGCCGGCATTGGAGAGGGCCAGCCGTTTTAACAACAACGGTATGCGGCGACCGTATTGGATCGACGGCAAAATTCAGATGATCCTGCCGGCCGGTTCGTGGGAGCGGACCCGCGAGTTTGCTAACCGCCACTCCCGCTTCATGTATTTTCTTTTGAGTCGCATGGACCGACTGCGGGCGCGCTTCGCGTCCGATAGCGTGGAAACAGACATTGAACGGCAGCTCTTCGATCACCCCGGATTTCGCCATGCGATCCAGATCACGGATGAATTGATGGGGCGCGTGCGTGCGCGCGCCGGCGCGATTCCCATCCTCGCCTTTAGCTGTGATGGGCGGAGCCCGTATACTGAAGCCTTCCAAAGCATTTCGACCCATCACGATATTAGGTTCTTAAATGCGGGAACGATGGTGCGCGAGGCCAAGGACCGAGGAGAAGACGTGCTGGATGAAGATCAAGGACACTGGAATGAAGACGGCCACCGCCTTGTGGGAGAGTTGTTCGCCGGCTACATCAAAGCCACGCCGATGCTCTTCGCGCGCCATTCGATCGCACGACATGAACCACCGCATTCAGACTCCATGACTTCTGAATAATTACCCATTTCCATATCGCCTTAGCATCATCGCTCCCGTCCCTCGCCTTGGCGGCGTTTCTTCGCGTGTCCATGCGTTGAAATCAGAACGCCAGCCCAAGCTGCTCCGCCGGTGTCGACAGCGCCGGTTGTGGCGTCGTGCTGATAGCTTCAGCACATTGGCCACGGCCCCGTCTATTCTTTCTTCAAGCCGACCATTGATTTGCTGGCGCCTAAGAGACATACGGTGAGCGTGCTACAAACCGTTCCGCTTCAAAGTTCAAGGCGCAACGTCGTTCAGCGGCAGCGACCTCATGAGAGCCTCGGAGGATTGCATCGAGTCGCTGCACATCCTGATACGAACAGTTTTTAGGTCCTCATGAATTCCATAGAACCGCTACCATTCGTCATTGCGCCGGCGAATTAAATGACTGGACTTTGCCAGGCGCGGGCTTTTCAAGGAAGAGGCGCGCTGGATTCTTCCGCGGCTCAGTACTTCTTGGAGAAGAAGTTCAAGATCCTGGCTCATGAGACTAATGTCGGCCTCAAGAAGATCCAGCATCGCCGCTCGGGCACGGAGATCGTCAATGCCCTAGATGCCGCCATCACCGAAAAAGAGAGCGATGCGACGCTGTTCGGTCTCAGAGTCCGGTTTCCCCAGGCGGCCATGCTGGCGCCATCGGGCGATTAAGGTGTCACGCAGAGAACGCCCGGAGGGATCTGTGGGCGGGATAAGAGCGGAGTGATCCGGGCCATCCCAGATCTCTTTGAACAGGTTTCGGCGATGTGACAACTCAAGCTTCCCTCCATCGAGGTACGCCGCGGAGCCAAATACTGATTTGGCCGATCCGCTGGTCAGTGTGGCGACGTATGCAGCGGCGGAAGCGAACGCTAAACCTAATACTCC
>DATFCE010000122.1:0-2158 GCA_035253365.1 Nitrospiraceae bacterium | reverse complement strand
AACCTCACCTTGTGGACTGTGGAGCCGACCGACTTCTTTGAAGCGGAAGCCCGGATCTGTGGATACCAGTTCGTGGCTGGCCTGGACGAGGCCGGTCGTGGGCCGTTGGCCGGCCCTGTCGTGGCGGCGGTCGTCATTCTCCCTCGTCGGTGCAGTCTCCGGGGACTCAATGATTCCAAGCTGGTGGCCGAACCGGAACGTGAACGGCTGTATACCGAAATTTCGAAACGCGCTGTGAGCGCAGGCGTCGGATTCGCCACGGAACGGGAGATTGAGACGCTGAATATTGTTCAGGCTACGAGGCTGGCGATGAGCCGAGCCATCGACGCCCTGCCACGATTACCGGATTTCTTGCTGATCGACGCCCTGACCCTTCCCTCTGTCCGCCTGCCCCAACGGCCCATTATTAAAGGTGACGGGTTTTCCGTGTCGATTGCGGCAGCTTCCATCATGGCGAAGGTGAGCCGCGATCGGCTGATGTGCGAGTATCACCGGCGTTATCCTCGTTATAATTTTCGATCTCACAAAGGGTACGCGACGCCCGAACATCTTCGGCTCCTTGCCAAGCATGGTCCCTGCGAAATTCATCGGCAGACGTTTCGCCCTGTGCTCGGCACGGCGGAGCCCGATGAATGGGAGATGATGGCGTGAGTCTTGTGACGCGCGCATTCGGGCTCACTGCCGAATCAAAAGCCGCGCGGTACCTCAAGCGAAAGGGGTACCGCATCCTTGAGCGTAATGTCCGGTCATCATCCGGCGAATTAGACCTTGTGGCGCAGGTCGGCGATATCGTGGTCTTCGTCGAGGTCAAAGCGAGACGGACATCCGCTTACGGCGGAGCTCCGTATGCGATAGATGCTCATAAACAAGCCAAGTTGGTGAAGCTGGCCGCTCAGTACGTCGTGCGGCATGGACTGAGCCATCGAGTATGCCGGTTCGACGTGATCTTATGCACGGAAGATTCCGCTGGCCGGCTCGCCATCGAGCATATCGAGCAAGCGTTTGACGTGCCGGGCCGCACCGGATGGTCGGTCTAACCTCGTGCCGCGCAATATGGATAGAAGGCGATAGTTGATGCATCCGGCGCGCCTGATTCCATGATTCAATTGTTCCATGTCTCCAAGTATTACGACCGGCGGCCGGCTCTGCTCGATGTCACGCTCTCTATCGGAAAAGGCGATTTTGTCTTGCTCATGGGACCTAGTGGAGCCGGCAAGACGACGTTGTTGAAATTGCTCTTTTGTTCCGAGCCGCCTGATGAAGGCCAAATCCTTATTCAGAATCGAAACATCGCGCGGCTCAGAGCGTCTGAAGTACCCTATCTCCGCCGCACCATGGGATTTGTCTTTCAGGATTTTCGATTGCTGCCTAAGAAAAACGTGTTTGAAAACGTCGCCATGCCCTTGGTCGTTCAGGGCCTCTCCCAGTACGACACCCGCCGGAAGGTGACCGATGCATTGAGAGCCGTGGGCGTCGAGCACCGAAAGGAAAGCCGGCCGGCGACCTTGTCGGCCGGCGAGCAACAACGTGTGTGCATTGCTCGCGCGATCGTGAATGGCCCCATCATCCTCCTCGCGGATGAGCCCACCGGCAATATGGATCCCGCGTTGGCGGAGGAGATCATGGACCTGTTCAAGGTGATCAATGCCCGCGGGACCACGGTCATGATCGCCACCCACAATCGGCAGGTCATCGATCAAGTCAAGCGCCGAGTGATCACCCTGCACCACGGAAAATTGGTCACCGATGAAGGTCCCGGGCAATGAGGCGGGTCGGGTATCTCATCAAAGAAGCAGTGGCCCATATCCGCGTAAATCAAACCACGACGATTATCGCCGTGGTGACCACGGCCTTCACGCTCGCATGCTTTGGCGTCTTTCTTTTGCTCTATTTGAACCTTCACGGGATCGCCCGGTCGCTGCAAGACGACATCAAAGTCATTGTGTACGTGAACGACGATTTGTCGGCTGATGCGCTGGCCGATCTCCAGCAACGTCTGAGAAACGAGCGGGAGGTCGCCTCGATTGCCTATGTCTCCAAGGAACAGGCGCTGGCGGATTTTCGGGAACAATTCCCCTCCGAGCATCATCTCCTGCAAGGATTGGGGGAGAATCCCCTGCCGGCCTCGCTGGTGACGACGGTGGCGCCCCAGTTCCGA
>DATFCE010000121.1:0-2424 GCA_035253365.1 Nitrospiraceae bacterium | reverse complement strand
AAGGAGGCGGGATGATGAATCACGGTACAATTGCAACCTTTGCCACGGCAGCAACCTTCGTGGCCATGATGGTCGGTTGCGCGGACGATACGAGCTCGCGCCGCACGACCATCACCCAGACCCCATCCGGGGCGGTGACGTCAGACGGCCGAACCGTGACCACCAGCGATGGTCGAGTCGTAGCGCGAGACAACCGGATGCGTGACGACGATCGCGTGATGCGCGAGAGCCGGGACACCCGGGACGTCCGGGACGCGCGAACCGGCATGCGGGGATCGAGCATGCGGCGACTGACGGATGCCAACATCCTGGCCATTTTGGAAGCGGCCAATGTACATACGATTCAAGAGAGTCAACTGGCGCAGCAACGCGCCGCCAATCCCGACGTTCGGCTGTTGGCCAGCCGGCTGACGCAAGAACGTCAGGCGCTCCAGGAACAGAACAGCAACGCGGCCAGCCGATTGAATATCACCCCCGCGCTTCCGGCGGGCGAGCGCGATATGACGGTGAGCAATCAACAGCATTTGGAGTCGCTGAAGGACAAATCAGGCGATGCCTTCGATGAAGCTTATTTGGAGCACCGGATTGAGATGGATGAGAAGGTGCTCAACCAATTGGACGAAGCTTCCTCCGACGTGCAAAGCACCGACGTTAGAACTTTGGTGGCGCAAGCGAAGGCCGGCATTCAGGCCAATCTGAAGACCGCGCGAGAGCTTCAGAGAGATGTGACGGGCAGCATGTCCGGCGGTATGCGGCGTCGAATGCCGTAGGTTTTCAGCGCGCACGGCATCCTGCCGTGCGCGCGACCCGAGCCGTATCCGGCGGACAGGCTGTCTGACCGGGACAAGGTGCGCAGGTTTTGTCTTCTAGAGTCCCTCGCATGTGCTTTGTTCTCCTCTCCACATTGATCAGTGTCCCTCGCGGTTAAGGCCCGGCGCTTGCAGGTGTCATAAGCGGTCACCATTTGGATTGAAACGGAGGATAGGATGGCAAAGCATACGAAGCAAGAAGCCCGCGATGCGGATGCGGTCATTCGTGAGTATGTTGAAGGGGAGATAACCGGGAAGGAACAGGAACAGACCGACGTGGAACAGGAATTTGAGTCCGCGGGGGAGAAGACGGCCACGGGCCGGGATCGGTTTCCTCAAATGCGGCGGCGAGATCAGCAGGTCTCATCCACTGAGCTGACCGGCGGTGACCTTGATGCTGCCCGCGATCCGGCGGGGACGACCGGTGAAGAAATGGTCGGTGGATCGAATCCCACGCCGGACCAAGATCTGGTGGATGAAATCGGCAAAGGAGCCGGCGTGACCTATGCCGACGATGAGCCGCTCAAATTCGGAGACAAAGTCGGCGATCGCGATACGAACCGCTGGGAGCTCGATCCGGCCTCTTCGGAAGATTATGAGGATCGGCAGCGAGACGAACCCCCTCAGAAAGGCAACAGTACAAAGTAAAAAGGCAAAAGTAAGTGCCGATTCAGGTTTTTAAAGCGACGGTGTCGCGGGTCTGCGATCTCACCCATGATGTGCGCGAAATCGATTTAACGTTGACCGAACCGCTTCGCATCGACTTTAAAGCGGGACAGTTCATTTCGTTTGAGGTGATGCCGGCGGGCGCGGCACGTCCCCTTGTTCGGCCTTATTCCATTGCCTCGCCGCCGAGCCGATCCGGCATCGTCACGCTGCTGTTCAATCTTGTTCCGAACGGCCCGGGTTCGACCTATCTGTTCAGCCTGCGAACCGGCGATTCGGTGAGCTTCAAAGGCACGGCGGGTCACTTTTACCTCCGAGGCGATCTCTCCCGCCATCATCTATTTGTTGCCACCGGCACGGGCATCGCGCCGGTCCGGTCCATGCTACTCCATTTGTTGGAAGGGACAGCCCACCCTCCGACCGTTCTGTATTGGGGGCTGCGAAGTCGCCGCGATCTCTATTATCTCGACGAGCTTGAGGCGCTCTCCCGAGCGCATCCTCATTTCCAGTACCTGATCGCCTTGTCCCGCCCTGATGAAGCGTGGACCGGGGAGACCGGCCGCGTCACCAAGCTCGTGGAAGAGCGGGTACAATCGGTGGCCAATCTGACTGTGTATCTCTGCGGCAATAGCGGGATGATCAATGAGGTCACAGGCCTTCTCAATAAGGTGGGTCTCTGTCCCATTTACCGAGAGAAATACTACGACGACAAGGGGAAGAATGCGGTGTATTAGTCCCACCTGGGATGACAACGCAATACCTTTACCCTAGACAGAAAAATCAGTGATCGGCTGATAGGCACGAACACCGGCATATTATAGAGTAACGCTAAGGTCAAAGCGAACGTTGGGAAGGGCGCTTCAACCGGTGACGAAGCGAAAGCTTCAGAAGCGGTCGATGGGCGCAGAAACCAGCCAGTACACTTTGGCCTTTTTTTTGCCGAAAAGTA
>DATFCE010000120.1:0-12430 GCA_035253365.1 Nitrospiraceae bacterium | reverse complement strand
CAGGGCCGTAGAGATCGCATGGCGGCAAGAAACCGCTTCGGCCGGTAAGCGACGGCGGTCATGGTGTAGACCCCGATCGCAAGGCCTGCAACAATCAACACGTAGGACCACTGATAAGATGACTGTCCTGATGGGTCGGGCTGGGCGAGAAGGACCGTCGACGGTATCGAAGTCGTGTTGTCCTCCGTGGCGACCGTACGATAAGGACGACCTCCGTCGTCCTGCCACACGTGGACATTTGCCACATCAGTCCCATTTCGAGTTTTGGTGACGGCAAATCCATAGGCGATCGCCGTTCGGGCCGGCACCCTGACCTGAGCCACAAATGTGTCTCCTTCGCGCGTCATGGGTGTGTGCATCAACCCATCTTTCAGAACGGTCCCCGATGGACGGAGCTGCGCGGCGATCTGGTCCCATCCATTGATGCCCCAGACAAAAAACACCTCGCCTGCCCCGGGCGCCTGGTATCGGAATGCCTGTGAAACCAACGCCGGACTCGGCGCGGCATCCATCGACGTGGCAGGGTCGGGGGTTGGGACTGGAGAAGATACCTTTGAGCGGATAGTCACCGGCCTCACGTCGTTTTCGGTCACATAGAGATGGAAAGGTTGATCCCCGTTGGATTCCCATAGATTCGCGCCGGCTCCGGTGCGCGTCTTCGTCATGAGGAAGCCATAGTCGATCGTCGAGTCCGAGGGGACCTGAATCGTCACGGTAAATCCTGCCTCTCGTGGTGTCATCGGCGTATGCATGACGTGATTCTTGAGGACGGTGCCGGACGGGCGCATGGCTTCGGGGACGCCTTGCCATCCGTTGATTCCCCACACCAACCAAACTTCGCCGGCATCATCTCTCTCATAGCGGATTTCTTGAGCGCGGATTGAGGGGCGTGTCTGATTGTTGAGAGATTCAGCCTTGGTCAGGTTAACTGTGGCCAGCACCACGGACGGGCGGTCGGTTCTCGCCACATAGTATCGAGGTGGATACCCATTGGCATCCCAGACATTCACGTCAGCGCCATTCCGTGTCTTGGTGATCAGAAAGGCATGCGTGATCACCGTTCCCTGTGGCCTTGCAATGGCGGCGACAAAGTCGTGGCCCTCACGTGTCATCGGCGTATGGATGATTCCATTTTTTTCAAACGACCCCGGCGGACGCATGGAAACCGGCGGCAGTTGCCAGTCATTTACCCACCAGACGAGCAAGACCTCTCCGGCCCCGGTAATCTGGTATCGAATATCTTGACGGACGAGAGAATTAGTTGGAACGCCGGCTAAAGTGCCTGTCTGCGTCACGATTGTCTTTGGGGCAGCACGCGTGATGTCGAACTGGTATGCCGGCCCTCCTAGAGCGCCGAGCGGAATCAATCCGACATCGCCGACGCTGGTTGCAGAGTCGGACGGGCCGGTGTGGACCGCTTCATCAAACTGGCTGAGCGGTGAACTCTCCAGAAGAGGGGTAAAGGGTGTGGGTGAAAACGTCGATTCAACGCGATTCTCTCGAGTCAGATGGAAAGGGCCTTCCGAGTTTAGCGACGGCGAAGCCGGAGATTCGAGAGTACTGCTTTGCACCCCCGTGGGCCCGACAACGAACAGACCACACAGCGCCAAGCTCAGTCCAACGTGAAGCCCCCACCGGGGTAGGCGCCGGACAAATAAACGGCAGAGAGTGCTTTTCGTTTTACGCCGGCCAGCCTGCTGCATTATTCGGCCTCAAGCGACACACTGCGGTCACACTCTGCCTGCTGGTGTCCTATCTGAGGAAGAACGGAGGAGCCATGAGCGGGTAGGGTACTATCCCGATGTACGCGATCGCTGCGGAGAGAGGCGCCTTGGCAAACCTGCCTGGCTCTCGTCTGGGCCGCGCGATAGGCGAACGGGCTCAGCAACGCGCCCACCAGCTCGGCGAGCACCAATCGACGGGGAAGGCCGCGTGGTCGAAGCACTCGGCGGCACAACCACCATCCCAACCAGTCCCAGACAACAAATTGCAACAGCGCAGACCGGCTCACCGTGCGATTGCGCCAACACGTAAGGAGGTATGATCCAAAGCCTCGGCCGTTATCGTAGAGTTGGCTTCGCAGAACGGCTGATGAACGCCGGTGGATGTGCCACACCAGGGCGGAAGGTTCGTAGACAAGCGTATAGCCTTTGGCCACGAGCCGGTGAAACATCTCCAGATCGCCTCCGCTGCCGCTCGGTGTGCCCACATCCAGCGCTACGTCAAACGCGCCGATATCGGCAAACACACTCCGTCGGAATGCCATATTCGCGCCGACGCCGAACACGTGAGCCCAGAACAGATCCTTCTCGGACACGCTCTGTGTCCGGACGATTCGGCGCTGCATGCCCTTTCCCATCCCTCCATAGGTGAATTCAAAGAGTTGCTGCGCCGGCGTTTCCAATTCCGCGGGTGCGACCAAGCCCGTCACGGCCGTAACGTCAGGGATGGCAAACGCGTCGGCGAAGCCTTGGAGCCAGCGAGGATCGGCACGGGCATCATCGTCGGTAAAAGCGACGATCTCGTGGCGTGCTTCCAAGATGCCGCGGTTGCGCGCCCAGTCCAGGCCGGGACGATTTTCACGAACGTACCGGACGGGAAAAGAAGCGACCAGGCGGGCGGTCTCATCACTCGAAGGAGCGTTATCGACGACGATGATTTCGTACTTGGGATAATCAAGTGCCAGAAGGGCGTGAAGACATCCGGCAAGGAGATCGCTTCTGTCCCGCGTGCACACGACCACGCTCATCGGAGACGAAAACGTAGCGCCCGCTGAGGGCGTGCCGGCACTCGATTTCAAGACGTGGCGACCTAACGACCAGACTACCTGATCGCTCATCGCTTGACGCACTCGGTCGGCGGACACGACGGGCTCGATCCTGGTATTCGGCACCGTGATCCACCCGAGCGGATGGCCCCGATACCGCGCGAGCACATGAAGCCACTCGTATCGTTCGGTTCCCCAAATCGGTCGGACTTCTTCGGAGAACTCTACTTCACAAACTTTTGTCGGCATGGAGGACTCTCAGGAAAGATGGCCCAATGAGAGGATCGCCGCAAAACGAAGGCAGCACGCCGGATCCGGCGGAGGCCGATTCCATCACCACGGCCTTCCAGAGTTCCCAACTCAACGTGGTGGCCAAGGCATGTCGCAGATGCGGTCCGCGAAGTCGTTCGGCGCCGGCTTGCGGGGGAATCCGTCCGACGGCATGTTTCCCATAGCGCACACGGAGGCCGGCGGGTCGCGCATCATTCACCCGCCGTTCCACCGCTTCCAGCCCATCGCGAAGGTCGATCTCCATGTCGCAGCTAGGGTGATGACTATGAGCCGGACCTCCTTGTAAAAATCTCATGAGGGCTTTGGGACTGCCCAATGTGTCGACCACACCGCGCAAGTACCAATAATGGCGCAGACCTGTGAAGGCAAATCGCCACATGCGGCGCAGCCGGAGACTTTCGAATATACGCAAGGCTTGACGAAGCCAGCCTGCCAGCCGGTCCCCCAGACCGGGATATCGGAAGGCCATCGCATGCACGAGAAAATCACGGACGCCGGTGGGCTCTCCGAAATGAACCAGACGCAGCGTCGGACGCAAGTCCGCGTGGCGCTGACCGATCAGGACATCGGCATGTCCCTCGTGACGCGATCGTTGGAGGGCCCGATCGATGTCCGTGGTCTCATCTTCATGATGATAGGCCAGAGCCTCCGGCGCAAAACTGAACGGCACGCCGGCCTTGATGAGGCGGGCGCCAAATTCATAGTCTTCTCGACCGGCGCTTCGAATCGCAGAGTCGAATCCGCCGGTACGGGCAAACAATTCCGCGTCGATGGAGAGATTGCCCGTGAGCAGATCTTCATAGGTGTATCGATGGCCGGGCTCGTTGATCGTCCGAAATTTATCGTGCCACCAGCTTCTCAGAAGCATGTGAAAGAAGTCGCTCCGGCCATGCACAAACGGAACGTACGGTCCCATGACAATCCGGCCGGATCGGCTCTGGTGAGCCGCGACATGCGCTTCGACGAGGCCCGGCGAGGGTTCGACGTCGTCATCTAAAAACAGTAAGAGCGCGCCGGAGGCTTGGTGGGCTCCATTGTTCCGGGCCGCCGCCGCACCCTGGCACGCCTGCTCGATGAAGCGCAGCGTCAACGAATCGGAATAGCCGCGCAGCATCTCCGCGGTCCCGTCCGTACATCCGTCCGCTACCACGACGACTTCGAACAATGCACGGTGATACGTCTGCGTCCCCAGCGCAGTCAATGTTCTGCGAAGCATGGCCTGCCGGTTATGCGTGGGAATGACGATGCTGACCATGGGTCGATCCATATCGCGCGTCACCGTGATCGCCGGCGAAGCTGCCGGCGTGAGGAGAAGTACGCCCATGGACCACCGAGACACCCGCCTAATTCCGCGAACAGCAAGTCCAGGGGTTTCCGTTCCGGGCGGCAAAGCAGTGATCGGACCAGGGCGGGACACTGAACATAACGAAACCAGCCCCAACAAATAAATGGTGCGGCGATTTCTCGCTCGACCAGCAGGCTCCGTGTCAAAAAGGCGTACACGCCGACTCCATAGCCGCGAAGCGTCGTCCGTAATTCTTGCCATGTGCGGCGATGACGATGCCAACTTAGCGCCGCCGGATCGTAGACAATTCGATAGCCGGAGGTCAGGATTCGTAAAAACATGTCGAAATCTTCCCCCGTGCGGGAACGCGTTCCCGGACCGAGCGCTTCATCGAAGAATCCGACATGCTCACGCACGGTCTTTCGCAACGCCATATTGGCCGAGGTGCCCGCGCGCGCGACGTGCAGAGGGTTGGAATCGCCTCCGTCGAGCATGAAACGCTTGAATCCTCGTCCGAATGGTGAGTGGCTCTCGAACCATTCCTGCGCCTCAGTCTCCAGCTCCAACGGCATCGTCAGGCCGGTGACACAGAACACGAGGGGATCATGGAAGTTTCGGAGAAGGGCGCGCAACCAGCCTGGATCCGGGGCGGCATCATCGTCGCTAAAAGCAACGATCTCATGGCGTGCTTCGCGAAGCGCCCGATTACGCGCCGCGCTGGCGCCCGGTGTGTTTTCGCGGACGTACCGGACGCCGCCGTAGCGTTCGACAAGACGGCGCGTGTCCTCGGTGGCCGGACAATTATCGATAACCATCAGCTCTTGGCCGTCATCGGGAAGGCGCAACAGCGCCTCCAGACACCGCTGAAGATCCTCAGGGCGGTCGCGCGTGCAGACGGCCACCGTGGCCGAAGGACGCATGGACGAAGCGGGCCGTTCATCCCATTCGAGAAGATTATGGAGCCACTGTTCCCATAGCCGCCACCCGGCCGCTTCCAGAAGAGCTTCACGCAATTCCGATCCGCCGATGCACCCATCAGTGACCGGCACAGTCGTTTGGCCGACGGGCCGCCCGCCTAGGCGCACCAAAATGTGAGCGTTTTGATAACGCTCCAACCCGGTGACTGAGGGCGGGAGATGATCGAAATCCACGTCAAGAACTGCAGTGGCCATCGTCGTGTCTCACAGCGTAAACGGTTCACCTTTCCGTTCCGTCGGTGGATGTCCCGCGGTGGACGATGCAATCGAATGATGACCGGCGGACGTCTGTCGTTCCGCTGGGAATGACCTGAATGTCTGCATGATGAAGTGTCGAGCCGTGCCGATGGCAAAAGCGAGGCCGCTATAGAAATAATAAAACCAATGCCACGGAATGGTTTGAAGGGTAAACCAGAAACCGCGCTTGCGAAAAAAGAACCGGTAAACTGAAGCGTTGAGTGCCAGCAACCCAAGCGCCGCTCCTCCAGCCACACCGATTACATGCGGCCGCCATACCGCCATCATGCTCGTTATGAGCAGGGCATACACCAGCAGCACGCTGAGCCGCCCGGAGTAGGCGAGGTTCAGGTCATTGGCCATGCGCCGGTCGCGGTGGATCAATTCCGTCCATGGGAGCGCACGATAAAAAAAATCCGCTTTGAGCATGGAACCGAGGCGCCATCGTTTCAGGTGCGTTACCTGCAGGGTTTTTGACAGTCGTATACGGTGCCCGGCCCGTGTGAGGCGATACCCCAGTTCAATATCTTCGATCGATGGGTATCGATAGCGCTCATCGAAGCCGCCCATTTTTCGAAAGACCTCATGCTTGATTGCCCCACAGGCCGCCCAAAAGGTCGAGGCCTCTTCCCGCGCGGTCTGATGCGTATAGTGATGAAAGAGGTTTTTGAACTGCGAATGAAAATTGGCGGCCGGGGGAGCGTCATCATATGACCCGATGACGGCGTCAACCGAAGGGTCATCCTCAAACGTTGATGCCGCCTTTGCCAACGTACCTGGCTTGATCGCGACATCGGCATCGAGAAACAAAAGAATATCGTCTCCTCGAACCGCGCGCGCCCCGACGTTTCGGGCCACAGCCGGTCCACCGGCGATACAACGGGTAATGACCCGCGCGCCGAATTCGGCCGCCACTTGGCGCGACCCGTCGGTATCGCCGTCGGCCACGACCACAACCGCCCTCGGCCGCGGTGCCGCCTGTGCCAATGCGGCCAGACATCGGCGGAATGGTTCGCCCCCGTTATAAACAGGGACAATCACTGAAATCCGAGGCATTTGCTGGTTTATCGGTGAAATTCGTCGATCGCGGCTTCGGTCAGTCATCGATGCTCCGCTGTATCGCGTGGCAAAGCTTGAATTACAGCATGACGATTCTGAGAATTATTATCATGGATAGAGAAAGAGTTGCCACAGAAAAATTGGACACCGATCGTGATAGAAATGATCCACTGACCGCAGACCGATGATGCAGCCCTAACTTAGGAAGCGGGGATCGAATGGGAGCGACATCGGCGGCGTTCTTGGCGCCGCGCTACTGGATGTGCAATCACGATTCCTTTTCATCCGGATTCTTGTGTCGATGCCGCAGCACAATGGCAAGTCCCGTCAACGCGCTTACCAGCATCAACGCGTTGGTGAAGATAAAGACTCGATCATAAATCAGCCAACTGTACACAAGGAATCCCGCTGAGGCTGCCATCTGCCCGAGAAAGAGCCATTTTGAAACTCCTTTGCTTGAACCTTGTCGCCACTGCCGAGAAATCTGCGCCAGAATCGTGACGACAAGGACCAGGGAGGCAGACCATCCGACGATCTCTTGCATGAGAAGTCCTTTCGTGGCCAGGTCGAGAGACGGACGTCATTCCGCAATCCACCTCCTGTGGCTGTTGAAATGGGAAGGACGTTATTTGGATCAGCGTCCTTTACATTGAGCATGCTCGCAGGGACATGTGGTATCTGGACCCTCGGCTTTAGCAGTCGCGCATTGCTCACTACAATACGAGCTGTGCCCGGACGCCTGACATGTACAATTTTGATGGCCGCAGTTCTTCGGATAACCGATTGTGGGTGATGGATTGTTGTTTGCCATCGTCAGACCTCTTCCTTGGACTAAAGTTCGTTCGCATGCCTTCCGTCATACGCTGACATACGCGGAGGATTTTTCCGTTCCGCGCGCTCGGCGTCTTCGCCTTGAACTTCCGTAACCCATTTGTTATTCTGCGCGCTGTTACATGACTGACCTTATCATACCGGAGGGTGACGACATGGCCGGGCTCAAACGGGCGTTGATCAGTGTTTCAGATAAGGCCGGCGTCGTGGACATGGCCAAAGGATTGGCGACCCTGGGGGCGCAGATTCTTTCGACAGGGGGCACGGCAAAGGCGCTTCGTGAGGCGGGAATTGCAGTGACCGACGTCGCGGCCTATACGGGATCTCCCGAGATTTTGGATGGCCGTGTTAAAACTCTGCATCCGAAAATCCATGGCGGTCTCCTCGGTCGTCGCAGTCTACCCGAACATGCCGCGCAAATGCAGCAGCATGGGATTGAGCCGATCGATGTCGTCGTGGTCAATTTGTATCCGTTTGAATCCACCATCGCCAAACCGGATTGCGCGTTCGAACATGCGATCGAGAATATCGACATCGGCGGGCCGTCTATGCTGCGTTCAGCGGCCAAGAATCATGAAGACGTGCTGGTCGTCGTCGATCCGGCGGATTATCCTCGCGTTCTAGCGGCTCTCGCAGAAGGAACGGTGCCATCCGTGTTGCGGCGTGAGCTCGCCATGAAAGTCTTTCAGCATACCGCCCGTTACGACGCCCTGATCGCGGGGTATCTCGAACAGCAGGGACAGCAGGGGAGTGATGTCAAGTTTCCCGCCCTTCTCTCATTGCAGTATGAGCGGGTGGAAACCCTCCGGTACGGGGAGAATCCTCATCAACAAGGCGCGTTCTACCGCGAGCTTGGCTCTGGTGAGCCGTCGGTGTCCCGCGCGACGACCCTGCATGGCAAGGCGATGTCATATAACAATTATCTGGATGCCAATTCGGCGTTGGAGCTGGCCAAGGAGTTTGCCGAGCCCGCGGTGGTCATCGTCAAGCACAATAATCCTTGTGGCGTAGCGCGGGGCGAGACGCCCGTTGAGGCCTATGTGCGCGCGCGTGAAACCGATCCGGTGTCGGCTTTTGGCGGGGTGATTGCTTTTAATCGACCGGTCGATCTGGCGGCCGCCAAAGAAATTACCTCCACCTTCGTCGAAGTGGTGGTGGCTCCCGGATATACGTCCGACGCGTTGCCGGAATTGAAACGGAAAAAGGATTTGCGTCTGTTGGAGGTCGGGCCTCTTACTTCGAGCACGCGCGAGGGACTCGACCTCAAAAAATTGGTCGGCGGTCTAATTGTCCAGGATCGTGACCTCGGTGTTTTGCCCGACCTCACGGCTTTGACGGTCCCAACGCGACGCCGGCCTACCGATGAGGAATATGCCGCTTGCGCCTTTGCCTGGAAGGTCTGTAAGCACGTGAAGTCGAACGCGATTGTGTATGCACGGGCGTGGCAGACGGTTGGGATCGGCGCAGGACAAATGAGCCGAGTCGATTCAGTCAAGCTCGCCGGGATGAAAGCGGTCCTCCCGATCAAGGGCTGCGTCGTGGCGTCCGATGCGTTCTTCCCGTTTCGGGACGGCGTAGATGCCGCCGCTCAAGCCGGCATCACGGCGGTCATTCAACCGGGGGGATCGATCCGCGATAAGGAAGTGGTCCAAGCGGCCGATGAACACGACATGGCGATGATCCTGACGGGCATGCGCCATTTCCGACATTGATCACTGGCTGCCGCGATAACCGTCACGGGCCGACCGGCCGGCGCTGTGTTCCAACGTCTCATGTGGTCAATCGTCTATCACACTCCCGCATACTCGTATCCCTGGTGACCGTCCGAATCGTCCATGACCGAACCTGCCGGTGGCGATCATGAAAATTCTGGTCATCGGAAGCGGAGGCCGTGAGCATGCGCTTGCATGGAAGTTGGCTCAGAGTCCCCGCGTCTCGCAATTATTCTGCGCCCCCGGCAACGCCGGCATTGAATCCTTGGCGCAGTGCGTCCCGATTGCCTCCGATGATATCGGACAATTGAAAAAGTTTGTCGTCTCCAATAGCGTCGATCTCACGATCGTCGGTCCCGAAGCGCCGTTGGCTCTCGGGATCGCGGACGACTTCCGAAAGGCGAAACTGAAGATTTTCGGGCCGACACAGGGGGCGGCTCGGATCGAGTCCAGCAAATCATTCGCCAAAGACCTGATGGCGCGCAATCAGATCCCCACCGCGGCGGCCCGAAGTTTTGAAGCGCTTGCGCCGGCGCTTGCATATCTCGATCAACACCCTCTTCCCGTCGTCGTGAAAGCGGACGGATTGGCGCAAGGCAAGGGCGTCGTGGTCGCCGCCACGCGAGCGGACGCCCAACGGGCTGTCTTCGCCATGTTGGAAGAAGGGATGTTCGGGCAGGCCGGCCGTCGAGTGATCGTCGAAGAATTCCTAGCGGGAGAAGAAGTCACGATCATGGCCTTTACCGATGGACGGACGGTCACGCCGATGCTGCCAAGCCAGGATCATAAACGAGTCGGGGATGAGGATACGGGCGCGAATACCGGCGGTATGGGCGCCTATGCGCCGACTCCAATCGCGACGCCTGAACTCCTGCAGATGGTTGATGAGCGGGTCTTCCGTCCCATCATTGATGCGCTCGCCCGTCTCGGGAGCCCGTTCCAGGGGGTGCTGTATGCGGGCCTCATGATCGTCAACCATCGTCCGTATGTGCTGGAATTCAATGCCCGGTTCGGAGACCCTGAAACACAGGTGATCCTGCCGTTATTGAAATCCGACTTAGTGGATGTCATTGAAGCGGTCGTCGACCATCGCCTCGACCAGATCGAAGTCGCATGGCATACTGATACCGCGGTGTGCGTGGTTCTCACATCCGGGGGGTACCCTGGTCCTTATACGGCAGGAAGACCGATCACGGGATTGGATAGCCTGCCGCCGTCCCGTGATGCCATGGTGTTTCATGCCGGCACGCAACGGCAGGGCAAGGATATTCTTACAGCCGGGGGCCGTGTGGTGGGCGTAACCGGAATCGGCCGGACGCTGACCATGGCGAGGGAACGAGCCTATCAAATAGTCCCGCACATCGCCTATGAGGGGTGCCATTTCCGCACCGACATTGCCGGTCGAGGACAACGCAAGGCGTGACAACATTATTCGTCCGGCCGACTCCCACCACGCATGGCTACGGTGCTGACACTCCAGCCTGACACGCCCATCGCGGATCTTGATCGTATCGACCGGGTCGTTCGCCGCGGCGGTGTCGTTGCGATCCCAACTGAGACTTTTTACGGACTTGGCGTGTCGGTCAGCGATGAGGCAGCTATCCGCCGCGTCGTTGCGATCAAGGGACGGCCTGACGGGAAGGCGATTCTCGTATTGATCGCCGAGCGCGCTGACCTGACCGGATTAATTACCGGCATGACAGCGGCTTCGGAAGTGTTGATCAATCAGTGTTGGCCGGGGCCGCTGACCCTGATCATGAGCGCGTCTCCATCGGTCTCACCTTTGCTCACTGGTGGAACGGGCACGATCGGAGTCCGCCAGCCTGCACATCCCGCTCTGCATCGAGTGCTGAGCCATGTTGGACCTTTAACGGGGACCAGTGCGAATCGTTCCGGATTCCCGCCGTGCTGCACCGCCCAGGAGGTACAGTCGGCGTTTGGCTCGGAGGTGGATTTGATTCTCGATGGAGGTCGGACACCAGGCGGGATGCCTTCGACCATCGTCAATACGGTCGGTGGGATTCACATGGTACGGGAAGGAGCGTTGGAGAGGGAACGCATTCTGGCATTACTTCAGAATACCGGGTTATCTGAGTTCTGAATGCGCAGGACAAGAGAATATTTTGTGCAGCGGCATCAACAAGGAGGATGACATGATCGGTCAAGCGGTGGGTAGGGCAGGTGGCGCCGTTCTCGTGATCGCGCTCACGAGTCTCAGTCTGAGCGGATGTGACTATTGGCCTCCGGCCTTGCAAGCGCAAATCGAGCAAATGCAGGTTGATGCTCAGATTGCCACCGCGGAGCGGGCCAAGCTTCAGAGTCAGCTTGCCGATACCATGAAGATGAAGGAAGAATTGCAGATCCGAGTCGATGAACTCACGCGATCCAATCGTGAGTATTCGGGGCGAGTGACGACTCTTGAGCAGAACTTAGCGTCAGAGCGCGAAAAAGCGCACCGGCTGGCAAGAGGAAGCGCGAAGCCGGCCCAGACGAGGTCCATGATGAAAGCAGCCCATAAATCTCCCAAAAAGGCGATGAAAACGTCGCCGGCCCACTCAAGCCATAAGCGCCGGCCCTAATCCGATGTCTTGCCTGGCGCGGATGTTGGCGTCGAGCCGGAGGAAGGCGTGGGCGCAGTCGATGAAGATGTTGAGGCGGCGTTCGTATTGTGGCTTGATTCGGATCCGGACGAGCCACCCGATGGAGAGGGTGCCGTGTCGTTCCCCGAGCTGGTGGCATTCTTTTGTTCGCCCTGTCCGTTGGCCGGTTTCGAGGCGATGTCGGATGACTCGGGGGCCTTCAGCTTATCGGAGTAATCGGTTACGTACCATCCGCTTCCCTTGAACATGATGGCGGGCGCAGAAATCACTTTGGTCACCGGTTGTCCGCATCGGCTGCACGCCGACACCGGGTCATCGCTGAACCGTTGTCTCACTTCAAAGCGGTGCTCGCAGCTCTGGCACACATATTCATAAATCGGCACGGGTATCTCCTTCAGATCACGCTTGCCTTGGACATAATACCGGTCGGATCAAAGTCAAGAGCCGTACGGCGATACTGTTCCATCATATCAGCCGTTTGATCGCCGACTCCATTCGATCAAGCCCGCGGCTGATCGCGTCCATGCTGGTCGCATAGGACAGCCGAATGTGGGTCGGGCTTCCAAACGGCTCTCCAGGCACAACCGCCACCTTGGCTTCATGGAGCAAATACGTTGCGAGATCTGCCGCGGTCGTGATGCCTTTCTCCGCCTTGGCGCGTCCGAATAATC
>DATFCE010000119.1:0-6236 GCA_035253365.1 Nitrospiraceae bacterium | reverse complement strand
AAGCCGTCATGGCGCATGGCGGCAAGATCGATTATTTCGTGGACAACGTCTTTAACTATCCGACGCTCGCCGAATGCTATATGGTCGCGGCGTTGGCCGGCCTCAATCGACTGCCCCGCCCCTGGCTGCCGGAGAATCTCGCCACCAAACAAGGGACGATCTAAACAAGCTTGAAGCTCAGCCTATCTCTTCATAGAACCATTCAGGGGAAACTCAATGTCGTTTTCTGATGATCTTCGGAAGAAGGCTCGATCCATCTGGGATGCGCAACTGACCCATCCGTTTGTGGCCGCATTGGGAAACGGTACACTGCCGGAGCGGAAGTTTCGCTACTACATTCTTCAGGACGCGCGATTCCTCGGCGATCTTGCGAAAGTCTTCGCCGCCGGCGCGCAGAAGGCGCCCGATGCCGAGTCGGCCTTACGGTTTGCGAAATTGGTCGAAGAAACCATCATCACAGAGCGCGGTCTGCACGAGAGCTACGGCCAACGCTGGAAGATGACCCCGAAACAAATGGCCACTACACCGATGGCGCCCACCAACTTCGCCTATACGCGACACATGTTGGCAGTCGCCCAGAGCGGCTCCGCTGCTGAGATCACAGTCGTCGCCCTTCCCTGCGCGTGGATCTATTGTGTGGTGGGACAACATCTACTGAAAGGCGGTCCGCCAAAATCTAGTCATCCTTACCGGGATTGGCTCATGCTTTACGCGTCACCGGAGTTTGCCGAAGTGCAAAAATGGATGCGCGCAAAAGTGGATCTCTGGGCAAAGAATGCAGGGACCGCGGAAAAAAAACGAATGGAAGAGGCGTTCCTCATCAGCTCGCGGTATGAATGGATGTTTTGGGAGATGGCGTGGAAGGAGGAGGAGTGGCCGGTATAGTTCGGAAAGAAGGAGCAGGGGTAGTCGGAGCTGTCCTGCGTGCTCGCGCACCGCGCACGATCGGAATGTGCTCGGTGGACGCGCGCAGTCCAGGACAGTCCCCGCCACCCCTGCAAGAGAACTCATCGGCGCACGAGAGGAAGAGTGTGTAAAGCAAGAGCGGTTCCCAACGGCGCTCTGATCACGCTCCGAGCGCCTCCCCGCCCCGGCCGTTGATTATTAGACCGGCCACCCAAAAGGGGGATAAAGGAAGAGAATAGTGTCTGAAAAAACTTATACGCGTGTATTAGGAGAGCACGCGCGGAAGAGACATTATCACAAGACTGAAAAGGGAAGGTCCTCACATTTGTTGTTCAGCTTGAGGTGATGTTTAAAGACACATGGAAGCCCGTTCTTCGCTATGACTGTGCTCATGACTTTTCACATATAGACCGCTACAATATTCACGGCGAACACACGAAGTAAGAACTTCATCTATCGTATGCAGAAAGTCTGACCCTAGCAGATGAAGACATCAACCTCAATTGGGAACAGTACACGGCGAAATTCTTGAATGGAGAGTTTCCATGAATGTTTTGGAGAGAAGAAACAGCCTTCTTGGCATGGAGTTCGATCGATTTATGATCGAGCATCCAGATTATGTCGAGAAGATTCCAGATAATGCGCACATCATCTTGCTTGTGGAAGGCGATGAGGAATTTAACGAATGGAGCACCCGTGTTGGAAAAGAGCAGGCCGAGGACGGCCAACCTTTAGTTTATGTCACGATCAAGAAACTAGGTCCCGCCCACTCGCGCATTGAGGAACTCAGCTTAGTGGCTGGGTAATTTACCTTGCCTCGCAAATTCGCTCTTCTTTCTCCTCGAATCAGGATTCAGAGATCAAGCGTTTGAACGTTACGGGAAGGCAAGCTCATTAAATGGGAAAGCGATAAATGACCACGCCATACTTTAGTGAGCGTGAACTTGGACCAAAGCCTCGTGTGAGTGGAGACATCCCGGCAAGCGTATGGGGTGGCATCATCGCTCTAATCAAGAGTCGCATAGCAAACGGGGCTTTCGGCTATCGCTATCCTCTAAATTGTCCCGATGGCTGTGGGCCTTATGCTTCGGACACGAAGGCGTTTTCTCTCGCACTTAAAGCCGAAATCCCAGAAATTGAATGGCCTCTAGATAGTGACGAAGTTCCACCAACATTGGCAATTCTCGATTTACTTGAGTTTTGTTATAGGTCTGTCGGAAAGCCAGTGGAGGATGGTTATCATTCTTTCTTCAATCATACACATTTACGCTTTGATGTTAGCGAGGGCCGAGCAGATTTCTGTGAAGAAATAAATCGTATTCTTGCTCGAAATGGTCTGGTCTACAACTTAAACGCTGAAGGTCTCGTTGTCCGCTTGCCCCGGTCGTTTTGCGAGAAACTCTTACGGCGGCGGTCTTTTTAACTGGTGATTCCGAACTAGACGAACTACTTGAAGCAGCGCGAAGTAAGTATCTGAGTCCGCAACTAAACGTCCGCCATGAAGCTCTGGAGAAGATGTGGGATGCGTGGGAAAGATTAAAGACTATCGAACCAGGAAAAGATAAGCAGGCATCAGTCTCTGCTTTGCTTGATAGAGCAGCGGCCGAGCCGAACTTTCGGGAGCCCTTGAAAAGGAAGCTCGAGAGCTAACGGACATCGGAAACAAATTCAGAATTCGTCACAGCGAAACATCACAAGTTCGACTGGAGCTCGATGAACAAGTTGATTATCTCTTTCACCGTCTATTTAGCCTTATTCGGCTACTTTTAAGATCGACTCGCCGAGGCACTTAGTGCAATGACCATCATCGTGTTCTTCTCCTTCAGTTAAACTACATCAATCACTCAATTTATGCGTACATCGAGCCTAAAGAGTCCATGCCTTGACGCCCCTTCATTCAAACTGTATAGAAAGACGATAAATTACATCACTGTTCTGGTGCACGGCATAGTCACGTAATGAAACAAGTTCTGACCATAGCAGGTTCGGATTCCGGAGGCGGAGCCGGGATTCAGGCGGACTTGAAGGCGTTTGCGGCGAACGGCGTCTACGGCATGTCCGCGATTACCGCGATTACCGCTCAGAATACGGAGGAAGTGACGGACATGTTCGAACTGCCGGTGTCGATCATCGAGGCGCAGATCGATGCGATTTTTGATGATTTCGAGGTGGCGGCGGTCAAGACTGGGATGCTGTCATCGGCTCCAATCATCAACGCCGTGGCGAAGATGCTCAGGCCGCAGAACGTCATGAATCTCGTCGTCGATCCGGTGATGATGTCCAAGGGCGGTCAGGCGCTTCTGAAACCGGATGCTATGGAGGCCTTGACACGAGAACTCATCCCCATGGCTCTCCTGGTCACGCCGAACGTGCCGGAAGCTGAACGCCTCTCCGGGCTGGCGATCAAAACGCTCAACGATGCGCGGCAGGCCGCCAAGGCCATCCATAAGCTTGGGTGCCGGCATGTTTTGATCAAAGGCGGGCATCTGCTCGCCGAACGCGGAACCGATCTGCTGTACGACGGCCGCTTCTTCAATATCTATAAAGGCGAATTCATCGACACGCCGCATACGCATGGCACCGGCTGCACGTACGCTTCGGCGATCGCGGCTCAATTAGCGAGGGGGAAAGCGCTGCCCGATGCCGTTCAGACCGCCAAAACGTACGTGACAGAAGCCATCCGCCACAGTCTTGCCCTCGGCCACGGCAGAGGGCCTACCAACCACTTCTATTTCATACAGCCATGATGCGGGGGCTACGCTCCCTGTTTGGTCCGCGTGGCCAAGAGTCGGTGCAATTCCTGTTTCATCTGAGCGGCCGGCAAATAAATGCGGTCGCCATGCCCCGGTAGGACCCATTCGAACTCATAGCCTAAAAGCGCGTCGGTTGATCTATAGAGGTCTGTTGCGGACCACACGAGGGTGCTCGGCATGCCAAGACGATGCTCGTCTCGATCCCACCACAGATGGTCTCCGGTAAATAGGTATCGATTCGCATAGAGTAAGGCCTGACTGCCTTCGGTATGACCAGGGACCGGTAGGATGAAGCAGTCTTCGGCGACCTGGACCGGCGCGTTTCCCTCCACCACCATCTCGGCATCGGGCTGAGCGGCCATGTCGGCGCGATGAATAATGCGCCGCGCTCCGAAGTGCTTGGCATAGCGATCGGCGTCGGCCACATCATCTTCATGCGTCAAAAAAATCGAGTGAATGCCGCCCCAGTGCTCAAAGACCTGAACCAGCCGCCGCATGTAGCGGGGCGAGTCGATAAGCCAGTTACCTTCGGGTCGTCGAATGAAATAGCTATTGGCGCCGAACGATTTTTCAGAATTGAATCCGTTGTAGTAGACCGATCCGTCGATCTGAAGCGGGAAGCTTTCAGTGGCCAGATCCAAGGCCTGTTTCTCGCCGGCCAGCGCGCCGATCGATCCGACCGGGCAGGCCAAGAGCGCTTGATACGCGTGAAAGATCTCGTCCCGGCCCTCTGGTTGCTGCGCAACGAAGGAAAAGTCGTCTTTCTCGGAGAACGTCGCCGGCGCCAATTGCCGGCACGTATCGCAATTAATGCAGGTCGAGTCCACAAAAAAATTGCCGTCCACATTGGTTGAGAGCCGCTTCGACGCATTCGCCATGGTGACCTCCAGACGTTCATCATACCGGGTCGCCATCGGACAATCTACTTTGGTAAAATGCGGGAATGGAACAAACGTTCACCTTTGAAGACCACAACGGCCATTCCGTAGCGGCGATCGCCGCAACGCCCACCCGCGACACCGATGGGATGGTGGTCCTGTGCCACGGCTTTTTATCCAACAAGAACAGCAGTTCCAACAAAGCCTTGACGCGTCTGCTGACCGATCAGGGTGTCGCGACGCTGCGGTTCGATTTTTTCGGTCACGGCGACAGTGAAGGCCCCTTCAAAGCCTTGACCGTGACGACCGCGCTGGACCAGGTGATCGCGGCCTTGGATGTGGCGGTATCGCGTGGCTACCGCCGGTTGGGGTTGATCGGGTCGAGCTTCGGCGGATTGATCGCGATCCTGGCGGCATCGCAACGCAAGGATCTTTCGGCCCTCGCGTTGAAGTGCCCGGTGGGCGATTTTCCGGAGGTGCTGAGGCTGGAATTCGGCGAGACCGGGATCGATCGTTGGAGACTGGGGAACACCATTCCCGATGTCACCGGCGGCACGCGCCCCGTTCCTCTCTTGTTTCGTTTCTATGAAGACTGCCTCGCGTATGATGTGTACAAGACGGCGGAGTCGATCACGACGCCGACGTTGATTGTGCAAGGAGGCTGTGATGAACTCGTGCCTCTGCATCAAAGTCGCCGTCTGTTCGAGGCGATCAACGCGGCGAAGGACCTGAAGATTCTGGAAGGGGCCGATCATGGCTTTACCAAAGCCGACGACTTTCGCACGATGGCGACGATGTTGGCGGATTGGATGCTCAATTCTCTGAAAGATCGTAAGGTCAGTTGAGTCGGTTTCATCCGCTGTATCCGTAAATGGATTAACGGACCTAACACACAAAACGGAATCAACGAAACTCCCATGCCGCAGGTGTTACGCGAAGATCAATTGGAAGTTCTGAAAGTGCTCTACCCCTGGTACAAGGAAGAGATCTTTCGGCGGCGCGAGCAGATGATGCGCCTGACCGCCTTTGCCAGCGCGTTTCTTGTTCTGCTGCTTGTCACGATGCTGGCCGTGCCCGCCCGACCCAGTCCCGACTTTACGACCGCGCTGTTTGCCATTACCGGCGTCGCCCTTTTCTCAGCCATCTTCGCCTATCTGATCTTGCAACAACGCAGCCGCCACCGCATGGCGAAACAGGCGTTAGTCGAAATAGAGCGCGTGTTGGGCTTGTATGATGAAGGGCTCTATCTGGAAGGGAAGGCGCTCTACCCGGAAGATTGGAAAACCGACTGGCTCCGCGACCGCAGTGTCACGATCTATCTGGCGGTCTTGGCGACGTTGACGGTGTTGGTCATCGCGGCCGTCCTCCTCCGCCCTTAGCGGCTACTGGACGAGCACTACGTCACCCGCCACCCCACGCCCGATTCCTATGGAACCGCAGGCTTCGCGCATCGAAATCCGATGTAGCTGTTCCGTGTATTCGGCGGGAGTTTGAATCGGCCGTAGGTCAGAAGGTATTTCGGCAATTCAGACCAGGACCCGCCGCGGAGGACTTTGAACTGTCCCTGCTCCGGTCCATCCGGATTCGACTCGTCGCCCTGCTCGTAATAATCGCCGGCGTACCAGTCCCGCACCCACTCCCACACATTGCCTGCCATGTTATAAAGACCGTATGGGCTCCGACCGTCATCGTATTGTCC
>DATFCE010000118.1:0-5327 GCA_035253365.1 Nitrospiraceae bacterium | reverse complement strand
CTTGCGAAATATGATTGAATCCCTGCCCGAAGAACGTCGCCGGAGCATTCAGACTCGCCTGGCCGACTCGCACGCGCGGCTTCAGCAACACGGTCTTCTCGACCGATTGATGGATTTGGCCGAGAGCGATCGGCCGCTTTCCGATGCGGACATGGAGCCGATCAACCATGAGTATTATGCTCTCCGGATGGCCTGTCCATTTCTCGAGAACGAGACCTGCTCGATTTACGAGTACCGTCCGTCGGCATGCCGCGAACTGCTGGTCACCAGCGCACCCGAGCTGTGCCAGGATCTCGCTCGCAATCCAGTTCAGCCGCTTCCGGTCTCGATTCGCATGAGCACCGCCCTCGCATTGTTATGGGCCGAGCTGACGGGGACCGGTGAACGATTGATTCCGCTGCCGATCGCGCTGGACTGGGCTAATCGGCATATGGATGACAATACGGCACGCTACACTGGTATGGCACTGTTGGAACAGGCGTTTGATAAGATCGGGCGGTTTCTCAGTCATGAATTCGATGTTCGACGTTCGAAATCCGAGGTTGACGGATCAAGCTTCCAACTTCGAGCATCAAACAGTTCTCACCTGCTTCCTGAGAATAATAAAGAGGAAAAATGATGATCCAGCCGGTGATGGCCTGTCTCGATCTGGAGGGTGTGCTGGTGCCGGAGATTTGGATCAACGTTGCCGAAAAGACCGGCATCGAGGAATTACGCGTGACGACGCGCGATATCCCGGATTACGACGTCTTGATGAAACAACGGTTGAGTATTTTGGATCGCCGCGGACTCCGTCTGATCGATATCCAGTCCGCCATCGCCGCTATGGCGCCGTTGGAAGGAGCCCGCGAGTTCCTCGATTGGTTGCGAGAGCGATGCCAGGTCATTATTCTGTCCGATACCTTCTACGAATTTGCGCTGCCGCTCATGCGGCAACTTGGCTATCCAACGATTTTCTGTAACCGACTCGAAATGGACGAAAACGGGAAGATCCTCAATTATCACCTGCGACAGCCCGATCAGAAGCGGGAGTCGGTGATGGCCCTCAAGCGCTTGCGGTTCAGAATTTTAGCGGCAGGTGATTCTTACAACGACACCTCCATGCTCGCCGAAGCCCACGCGGGAATCTTTTTCAGACCCCCCGCCTCGATTGCCGAGCAGTTCCCGCAATTTCCTGTCACGCACACGTATGGGGACCTCAAAAAAGCGTTTGTCCGCGTAGGACTGAAAGAATAAGCGCATCGTTATCGAGGCGGGTCCACCCGCCCTTCTCCATTCACGACCTCCAGCACCTGCCGGCCGTAGCGCTCGATTTTGCCAGGGCCGATCCCGGGCACGTCTTCCAAGGCGACGAGCGAGGCCGGGCGGGCGCTCGCAATATGTCGCAAAGTCTTATCGTGGAAGATAAGAAATGCCGCGACCCCTTGTTCCGCGGCAATGTCCGCCCGTAATTTTCGCAGCCGCTCAAAAAGCTGATGGTCGATCGAAAGCCGGGGCAATGGGGATGCCGCGGTATGGGCTCGGTCCAAGCGCGGGAGCGATTCTTTTTTCCCGGCCGCTTCATCGTCCTCGATCGCTCGATGCCAGACCAACGGTTCCAAGCCTTCCAAAACGGCGGCCCCTTTGGCCGTCAGCTCGATCATGGGAAACTCCAACCCCTCGATTCGCAAATGACCGGACTGAATCAGGCTCCGGATCAGCCGGCCGATGACCGGCCTGCGTAATGCTCGCAGTTGGCCGAACGATGGCGTGGTATGCAACCGTGCCGCCACGATGGCCTTTGCCGTGCTTCCATGCAGCACTTCGGTGAGGCGCGATGCGCCAAATCGGCCGTGAAATCTCGCCGCCGCCTGCAGCACCACGCGTGCCTGTGTGAGCATCTCGCCCGCGGCTTCAACAGCGGCCGGTGTCGAGACGCATCGATCGCACTCGCCGCATGGCCCCAGCGTCTTCTCCTCGACGTCGCCGAAGTAGTCCAACAACATGAGTTGCCGGCATGTCGCGCCGTAGGCATACGCCACCATTTGGCGCAGCAAATCTCGGCAGGCATTCTGCCGTTGATGTTCGGTCACGCCACTGCCATGCTGTGACGGCTTCTCCGCCAGCTTTTGGATAAAAAACTCCTGGGTCGCCACGTCGCTATGCTGAAACAGCAGCGCGCAGCGAGCCGGCTTGCCATCCCGCCCCGCTCGCCCTGCTTCCTGGTAGTACGCTTCAACGCTCCCCGGCACATCATAGTGTGCGACTAAGCGAACGTCCGGCTTATCGATCCCCATACCGAACGCATTGGTGGCGACCAACGTGGTAATCTGCCCGGCGACAAACTTTTCATGAATGGTGGCGCGCAATTCATCGGCCAGGCCGGCGTGATAATAACTCACTCCAGCCCGGGTGCGTGACAACGTTGCCGCCAACTCTTCCACGTGCCGCCGTGTCGCGCAGTAGATCAGGGCGCTACCCGACGTCTGTTCCTCCAACAGCCGCTCCAACGCGTTGAGCTTCTCCCCCTTGGTCGCGCAGGCGCGAACCGCAAATCGAAGATTGGGTCGTCGAAAGCCCGTCACGGTGCGTAGCGGCGATCGCAACTCGAGTTTCTCGCAGATGTCGTCTTGGACTTTCAGAGTGGCCGTCGCGGTCAGCGCGAGGCACGGCGGCGCATCCAATTGACGGCGCAAATCTCCAAGACGCATATAATCCGGCCGAAAGTCGTGTCCCCAGTGCGAAATACAATGCGCTTCATCCACCACAAGCAGCGAGGGCCCCGCCGCGCGCAGGATCCGAACGAACCAGCCATGCTGAATCCGCTCCGGGGCCAAGTACAGCAGGCGCAGGCGCCCCAATCGCATGTCCTGAATGATCCGGTCTCGCTCGGGTTCGGTCAGTCCCGAGTGGAAGGCTGAGGCGGCAATACCTCGGGCTCGTAACGCATCGACCTGATCTTTCATCAGGGCGATCAGCGGAGAGATCACGACCGTCAGCCCAGGCGCGAGTGTCGCGGGAAGCTGAAAGCACAATGATTTCCCTTGGCCGGTCGGCATGACCGCCAGCACGTCATGACCTGCCAGCACGGCTTCGATGACCTCGCGCTGGCCGTGCCGGAAATCTGCAAATCCAAACCGGGAGCGAAGCTGATGGAGGAGATCATGTGGCCGGCCATCGAGGTGAGGATCAAACATAGCCGGCGGCAGTATAATCGTCCGGCGGCATCGACGCAAGGGCAACAACAGCGCATGAAAAAACCCCGTCGGGATGATGTTCCACGGCGGGGTTTTCTCCGTCTAGCCGACAGCTGATCGCTGAAAGCTATTCGATCTCCATTTATGGCGCAACGTAGGCACCGAACTTCGGCACCTTGTCGCAGCCTTCGCCGCCGTTGATCTTGCAGAGATAGAACAAGGCGCCTTGCGCCGATAGACGCGCTTCCTTATGCTCTTTCGCTTTTCCATACGCGATGGCTTCTTCCAAGAGCCGAATCGCCGCCGGACTGCCCCCGCCGGCCTGAGCTCGCGCATCTTCCAGCAGTGCCACGGCTTTGTTGATCTGGCTGAGATCAGAGCCCCAGCGCTTCATCGGATCCACGGTGGTCCTGGCGCCCAGACCGGGGGCATCCGTCAATTCCACAATCGCTTGCCTCGTCAATAAAACCGAGTCCTCGGCTTGGGCTGTCGGGAGACCGAATGCCAGCGCCAAGGCCCCCACAGCGAGAAACGTGACCGTTTTACGCATGGTTCATCTCCTTTCTTAGGCGAGTCTGAGCTGATTGGCTCGCTACCCGCCAGTCGCTTTCTTCTAGAAGTTCATCCAGAATGAGATGTACGCCCAATCCTGGTCCGAGTTCGTATTCAAATTCTGCTTGATGTAGTCGCCGGTGAACATGTGGCCCCAGGTCGCCTGCACCGCGACCTTCCCATCCGCGAACATGCGCGTCCACGTAAAGTCGATTTCGTCGCCGATGTGGTTCGCGGTGTTGTTGGGCTTGGAGAAGACATACACGCCCTGGGCACCCCGATACCAGTTATCGCGTGCGCTGGCGAGGTTAAAGTTACTATACCAAATCTCGAAGTGATCCCGATGGCTCGGTCGCATTTGGAAATTGACCTGCGGGCTTAACATGTTCTTCCATGCCATCACGTCCATATATCCCATGTGGATGTGGTTGGTCGGGAAAAAATTCTCGAAGGTATTGCCGGATCCCGCGCAGTTATTAAAGCCGGCTCCGGTTTGCAGGGTACCACCGGTCGAGCAGTTGGCATTGCCGGACCCGGACGCGTAATCAAATCCTACGGCCAACCGCGGTTTCAACTTTGAGGAATACGCCGTGTACCCGAGCCACGTTCGCAAGGCCCAGGCATTGATATGAACGTTCCGCTGGTTGTCTGTGCCCAATCCATCCGACATCTGCCCGAACTGATAGGCAGTCTCCGCGATGGCGTCCACGCCGCCTTTCCGCAATTCCGTTCGTTGCCCGACCATATGACGGAGTTGGCCGGAGTGCTTCGCCGTTCCCATGCCTTGAGCATTATTCGCCGTCTCGGCCAGACGGTTACTGTAAAAGACATAGTACGGCTCGAAGAGCACGCCCGGGATGCTCTTGAGCTGGTTATAAAAAATCACCATGTCGGCGTCGCCGCCGCCGTCCGGATTGCCGGCACGCTGGGCAGGGGTACATGGCGTACCGGGAGTGCTGCCGGGGCCGCATCCCGCAATGTTGGCTGCGCCGCTTCCTACCGGGGACGCTTGCAGCAGGTCTGTTTCTGAATTTCTGAACCAACCGAGGTACGATTCGAAGACCTTGGTGGTGTACTGGAACATCACACCGTCATGCGAATAGCCGGTGTTGGCCCAGTCGAAGTGGCCGAACAGAGATTGGTTTCCGAAAACGAGATACTGTCGACCGGCTTTCATGCTCAATCCCTGTACGCCGCCGAGATTCCGGATCAGCATGTAGGCCGCCCGAACGCCAAGCCGGCAGTTCGCCTGTTGCCCGGTCACGCCGACGCCGCAATTATGATTCAGCGGATCGCCGCCGTTGCCGGCATTATTGGGATTGCCGTTTGACCCCCAGTTCGCAGAGTCAATGATTTCCATGTAGAAATTGACATCCGGCGAGAGATCATAGCCGATGCCCAACCGCACCCATTGTTGGATGAAGAAGTCATTGGCGCCTCGACCGGCGTTCGCATTCATGCCCTGAAAATTCTGGCCGGAGTTACCGAGAAACGCTCCCCCGGCCGGATTGAAGGTGTTACACGCTCCGGCTACCGGCGCGCCGCCGCCGAAGCAGACGCCGTTCCGCATTTCCGGCCGGACACGCAGGTCGGCGCGCA
>DATFCE010000117.1:0-5828 GCA_035253365.1 Nitrospiraceae bacterium | reverse complement strand
ACGCGGTGGATGGACGTGGTACACGGGTTCGGCCGGCTGGATGTACCGGCTGATCGTGGAATCACTCCTCGGGTTGAGATTGGAAGTAGACACCCTACGTTTCGCTCCGTGCCTCCCGTCGGATTGGAAGACATTCACGGTGCACTACCGATACCGAGAAACCGTCTACCATATTATCGTCCGGCAGATCAGCGTTGAGGACGGCACGACGGGCGTGACAGTCGACGGCGCGGCGCGACATGACAACGCTATTCCGCTTGTTGATGATCATCAGGAACACTCAGTTGAGGTGAGAGTCCACCCTGCACGCAATCCGCCGGGGACTTTGCCGCAAGCAAAATGATCGGCGTCATGCGGTTACGAGGAAGCTGGGCTTCATTCATTACAACGGCGGATTGCTCGCACCATGTCCCTCCTCAGCATCGTTCTGCGGAATTAGCGCCTGCCCTGCTGTTTCTTACCGCACAGCAAATCTTCAAAACTGAGCAATTTTGACCAGACCGTATGTGTTGACAGGGTTAGGATAAGCAAAAGCACGGCCTTGAACATCTTGCCGATTGCTGAGCGCCAAGGAGGAACGCCCATGGCCACGACATCCCGGACCGTTTTTCTTTCCGTCACCATGGCTGCCTTTATTCTTCTTATTTACTCGGCAGCACCAGCGTTGGCGGGTCCGGCCTCCGAGGCGATTCAACGAATTCATGAACGAGCTTTGGAAGTTCTCCATGACTAAGAATTGAAAAAACCAGAGCGAAGCGCGGATCGGAAGGAACTGTTGGCGCTGGTCATCGCGAAAGGCTTTAGCTGTACAGAGATGGCCAGACATGTATTGGGGGCGCAGTGGACCGCGCTGGATCAAGGTGAACGGACTGAATTCGTACAACTCTTTCGGCTCATCCTTCTCAAGACCTATCTCCATCACATCGATCGGTATGCGTACCAATACCTGGAATATCTTGAGGAGCGGACGGCGCACGGACGGACTCTCGTCCGCACGAGGTTGATGGCCCGCGATCGGGACGTCGTCTTGGATTTCTGGCTCTTCGAGAGAGCCGGTGAATGGAAGGTCTATGATGTTGTGGTAAAGGGCATGAGTCTGATCCAAAATTATCGTGGGCAATTTACCCGAGTGTTGCGCAATTCCTCCTATCCCCATCTTGTCGAACGAATGCGGGAGACGGCATGCCTTCCCGACTGCAACGAGCAGGCGGTGCTTGGAGATCATCCTCCGGGATGAGAAGCCGAACGCTCACTACCGTTGCGAGCACGTAATCCGAATTCCGCGTCAGGCCGGCCACAACTCTTTAGACCAGAGAGACGACATCGGAAATGGGGAATACCAGAGAACAACGCGAGGCCGCACAAGCGTGGATGGAGCTTGAGCTGCGTGAAACGTGGCAACGTCAGGTACAGTCAGTCGGCTGCATGGGCGCCTCACGGTATTACATCTTGCACGAGGGAAAGGTATCGGAAACAGATTTTCCAGCGTGGGCCGCATGGGTCTACACACGTCAGGCCGAACGACTGATTTGTCAGACACAGGTAGAGAGCGTGGAAGTGAACACCATCTTTTTGGCATTCAATCAAGGCTATGTCGGAGGCGGTCCCTCCATTTTATTTGAAACGATGGTCATGGGTGGGCCACTGGGCGGTCAATGCGCGCATTATTACATGATGGACGACGCTCTTGTGGGCCATGAGGCCATGGTGGAGCGGGTCAAGCGGGAGATTTCCGTCCATGTTTAAACGACAGCTTGGAGGTTGAAATGCCCTTGACAGGATGGCCTCAAAAGAAACGCCCTAAGCCGAAGCGGAAGATCATCGCCGAGACTGGAAGACTTGCGCTTCGAGAGAAAGATCGTCCGATCGTTCCTATCGAAGAGATCCGCCGGAAGGGATTGATTATGGCAAGCCAAGGCTTTGGCGAGAGCCTACGATCACGCCCTTCCGTCCAAGGCAAACAGAAGTTAAGTTCCCGTCGAACGACGGAACCAGTGCATCTCGATAGTCGGAGAGCCGTCAAATGAGAGGGCCAGTCTCAGGCACCCCCCTGCAATCTCAACGGCATCAGGCGTCGATAATGAGATTGACGAGCGCCTTCTTTTTCATGCGGAGTATGAACGCATATCGTATTGAGCCACGCTGACTGTCCTATCCCTTACGCGTCCTTATCTGAGCGTGATCGATTCCTCAGTCTCCGCTGCTCCAACGCCACCGTGCTTTGCAGGCTGCATTCTGGATTTCACCGTTTTGGGACGCGCAATTCGCTTCGTCGTCTAAGGCCTGGCGTCGAAACATTTCCATGGAGGCCTGCTATAAGGAGGAGAGTTATGAACACCAATCGATTCATGCGGCACATGGGCTTCGTCGCGACGCTGAGCCTGATAGGATGGCTCCCCGCTGTGCCGACACACGCGGCAGATTCACCCTCGGTAAAATCGACTCCTTCCGCTCCGACGGAAGCGCCGAGCATTGCGTCGGGCGCAGCCGAGGACACGTTGAAAGCCTGCTTAGTCAGAATTCCGAAGGACGCCAGCGCAGGTCAGCGTATGATGGCTGAACAAGGCTGCGAGCGGGACGAGGGGACTCGGGAGTTGATTGACGCGGTGCCGGGTCACTGAGAGTGATAGACGGTATGGGCGGCAGGAAGCAATCTTCCATGCCGCCCACTGTATTTTGGCAAATCTATTGTCCATCCCTGCACGGGTGCGTGACCGCCATTGAAACCTACAGGCCGAACTCGACCCCTTCCTCATCTTCATCGGCTTCGGCTTGCCTGCTGACAGCGCGCCATACCGGTGCTGGGCGCTTATTCATGATACCCCTCCACTTCCAACCTGCAGATCCGGCATGTCAGGACGATCAATATCCAGGGTCTGAATGATGATTCCACGGCGGTCGGTCTCCTTGCCGCGTTCATGCCTTCGCGATCACTGCGGCCGGCTTCGGAAGGAATTCTTTGTAGCCGTATCGCTCGGCCAAATACTCTTTGGCGTCATCGGCAATGTACTCGGTGAACTTATACCGGTCGTCCTCGACGTTCTTCGCGTCTTCCATCACCTTATCGGTGGGGATCGCGTACTCGATGTTGCACGACGTATACGCCTGGATATAGGTCGGGCCAATTTCTCGGGCGACCAACACCGCCTTCTTAATCACGCTTTCCACCCGGCGCGGATTGTTCGGCACCACTGTGGCGACATACGCGCACCCCGCCGTCTTGGCCATGCTGACCATGTCCATCTTGTCGAACTTCTTGCCCAAGGGCGCCATCTTCAACACCGATCCCCGAGTGGTCATTCCGCTTTCCTGCCCCCCGGTATTGCCGTACACCTCGTTATCGAGCATGATCGTGGTGAATTTCTCCTTCCGAAACCACGAGTGAAGCGTGCACGAAAATCCGATGTCCGCCATGCCGCCGTCACCCGCCATGACCACAACGTCTTTAGGCTTATCCCCGAAGCGCAGCCGCAATCCGCGCGACAACCCACTGGCCACGCCATTTTGATCACCATAGTTCCCGTACACGAAGGGAATCGCCGCCTGCGATATCGCCAGCCGGCCACAGCCTGCCGTCCCGACTGTAATGGTATCCTCCGGATTCGGAAATGCGATGATCGCTAGCCGGATGAACAAGGTCATCGCGCAGCCGGCGCACATAGGGTGTTCCTCAAGGATTTCCTTGAAGCTTCCCATCTGCGACACCGTCGTCTTTTTCCCGAACGGGCCATGCTCCACCATGTCCCGATATTCTTTCGGCATAAAAGCTTCGAACCCTGGAGTAAATTCCACATAGTTTAGACTCATCGGATCTCTCCTTCTCTTTTGAGCACAACACCCTCACGTCAACACGAGTTGCCGGACGGCTTAGGGTGGACACTGCGTCAGGCGCTGAACGAGCTGCCGCAGCCGCAGGTCGTCTTCGCTTGCGGATTCTTGATCGCGAAGCCGGATCCCTGCAGGCTCTCGACATAATCGACCTCTGATCCAGTCAACAGCGGGACGCTTTGCGGATCCATAATCACCTTCACCTCTCCCCTTTCGATGACGGTGTCGTCCTCGTCCATCTTGGATTCAAATGACATCCCGTACTGGTAGCCATTGCAGCCGCCGCCTTTCACGAACACACGCAAGCCGATCGTGTCCTTCTCTTCCTGCATGAGCTCCCGAATCTTCTCTTCCGCCTTCGATGTGACTGTGATCATGGTCATTCTCCCTGTTTGAACGCGCTTCACCGTAGTCCCGCTCGTTTCACATACGAATCACGTATTGCGATCGGCGAACGCCGCGGACCGCAGGCCAAGCGCCTTCTTCACTTCCAAGACGATGATTTCCGGCGGCATGGTCATACCGCCGCACACGTGCGGTCCGGCAATGACCCGGTTGCTGTCGTCAATCGTCGCCCTGATCTCCCGCGCCATCCATCCGACGACATTAAACTCCGGCACAATGATGTGCGTCGCGTTCTTGGTCGCTTCGCGAAGCTCCTCGCCCGGCCACGGGCGCAGCGTCTTAATTTTCACCAGCCCGACGCGGATGCCCTCATCCTCCAGCAAACGAATGGCTTCACGCCCCTGGGACACCGCGGTTCCAGACGTGACGATGAGGACTTCCGCATCGACGTTTTCCGTTTCGATCAGGCCATCCAGCCAGGCGATGGTGTGCTTTCGCGACCGTTCGACCGCGGCCCACACTTCTTGCTGCCAACTCGCATGCGTGGCGTAGCTGATATAGTTGCTCTTCATCACAAATGGGTCGCGCATCATGCGGACCGGTGGACATTCCATATCCATGCACGGCACCGGCGACCGGTAAGGGTCATAGGGCGGCAAACACATATCGACGGGGGTCAGATTGACGATGTCTTTTGTATGGGTCACGAAGAAACCATCGCAGCAGAGCGCCAAGGGAAGATGCACGTCGGGCTCTTCTGAGACCATGTACCCCATCAAAATCCAGTCATAGAAGTCTTGTGCCGTCTCGGCGTGCCAGACCAGCATGCCGGTCTGGAGCAGGTACGAGATTTCGATCGTATCCGGCTGAATCGACAGCGGGGAATTGATGCCGCGACACGTGACGATCATCTGAATCGGCAACCTCGCACCGGCCCACATCGGAAAATTTTCCATGGCCCGCATGGTCCCCGGCCCTGCCGTGGTGGTGAACACACGGGCGCCGCCGAATGCCGCGCCGGCGCATTGAGACATGACCGCAAACTCACTCTCCCCGCGGAAATATTCCTTGACGTACCCTTCGGCGAACAACTCTCCACACAGAGCGGCTGCCTCGCTCTGGGGTGTAATCGGATAGGCGACCATGACATCCACATTGGCGCGCCTGACGGCTTCCTTGATCACTTCACTGCCGGTAAAGAACGACGGCGTGCGCGGAGCCTCGTTCATCATAATCCGCGGGTCGGTATACGCCTGATTTTTCTTATTTTTGGTTCCGATGATTGATGTGGTTTCCATGTGACGCAGCCTCCCTTACGACCCATTGTTTGTTCCCGCCATACTTCACTTCATGCGATTGCTTCAGCCGCTTTCACCAATAGCGGTCCATCCACCAAAAAATGCCCAAGACTGCAACGGCCAATCCCACGTATACAATCACCGCCTCGACGTTCGCCCTCATCGTCATGGTGTCGTCTCCTGTCTCTGAACAGACTGATGTGTGAGCCGGGGCAAGGCCTCGAACAAATGCCCGTTCAGGATGACGTCTGCATCGATGCTTTCAATTCCTGAATAGCCCTCGCGACGTCTCCCTCGGTCGATCCGAACCGGTCTCCCATCACTTTGATGGCCTGATTAATCGCTTTCGTCATTTTT
>DATFCE010000116.1:0-6843 GCA_035253365.1 Nitrospiraceae bacterium | reverse complement strand
TCAATACAAGATACAGAGCGACGAAAGGAGCAATCTCATGATGGGGATGCGAGGGATTAATTGGCTGGGATTTGTGATGTTGGTGATCTTTATCCCTCTCGCTGAGCCGATATGGCTGTTCCTGGGGTTCGACGCCCCGGAATTTGATAGCACGAAGATTCTGTGGGCTATTCCGGTTATAGGCTACGTCATTGTTGCCGCCGTATTGTTGATACGAGGAAATCCGGCGGACCGCGACCGATCCTGATTCCTGATTTTACGATGAGGCGAAGAGACGCTCAAAGAGGGCGAGGATGAAGGGAGCAATCTCATGATGGATATGCGCTGGTGGAATTGGGTGGGGGTCGCGATGTTCGTAATCCTCCTCGTTAGTTATGTGCCGATATCGCAGTTCGTGTCGTCGGACACCGAGAACATCAAGTGGGTTGTAGCCTACGTCATCGTTGCCACTTTACTGTTAATAAAGGGAGCGGACAGATAGTGCAGAAGCTTCTTGCAATAAGCACGTATTCTGCTAATCCGTGTTTGAAATAATTCGGAGTAAGGATAGTGGATCACGAATCGCAGTGTCACTCCTGTAATGAGCAGGAAGAATTCGGTGAGCTGCTCCGATATACCGGAGCTGGGTTTGCCGGCGGACTCATTACCGGCGCAGTACTCGATCATTTTGGATTCCAGCAAAGCGCACTCGGTCAATGGCTCGTTCGTACGCTTTCCGGAGAAGGAGAAAGCCTGCTGGAAGGCATCTATGCCATCCGGCAACGCATTCGCGGTTCAGTCGGGTCAATGGCCGAGGCGTATGGATGGGGAAAGTTGTCTGGGATGGCATTCCCGTGGGTCATCGATTGGGGAAGCCGAATGGTCGGAATTGATGTCTATGGGGTGGAAGGGTTTTACATCCCGTTCTTTTACGCATTGAGCGACCAGTTTGGGGCGAATGTCGCCGGATTCATCTTCCTTCGAAAGAAAGCCGGGACCTGGGGAAGGGCGCTGAGTGAATACGTGAGACATCCCGTCATGCTGAGCAGTGCAGCCATCATTCTCGTGGTCCCTATTGGCCTGCTAACCGCGAGGCTGCTGGGGTTCAGTCCTACGACACAGACCCTAACGGCCGTCGAGACAATTGTTGCGAATCTCTGTTGGGTACCGCCGCTTATCGGCTGGGTGATGCGCAAATAACTGTCCCTCTTACAAGTAAGGAGGAGTTGTCATGGTACATCTTCCGCCGCAAACTCTGCTTTTGGCCGGAGTCCTCTTGCCGGCACTCCTCACCGGCACAGTGGTCCTGGCGCAAGTACAAGAGAGTCGGTCCTATCGATTAGATGAAATGACCGATATGGCGCTGAAACACAATCCCGGTTTGCAGGAAGCGGCCACTCTCATCGATCAAGGAAGAGGCGCTCAAGCGACTGCATCGGCCTATCCCAATCCATCTATTACTGGAACATTGGGACCGGGCAGAACGCGAGAGGGCGTCCGCGATAGTAATTTTTTTGAGCGTGGAGTGGCAGTGAGCCAACCGGTGGAGTGGCCGGCTATGCGCCAAGCCCGTCAGCGGGCGGCAGAGGCCGCGGTCGCCGGGTCCCAAGCGGCTGTTGATGCAAGTCGTTTGAATCTGCTTGCTGAGGTAAAGATCGCCTTTTACCAACTCCTTCTCGCCCAGCGCAATGAAGAACTAATAATGGAAGCTCTCGCCAGCGTGCAGGAGTTCCAGCGCGGCGTCAAAGCCAGGGTGGATGCTGGGCAGGCAAGGCCATTTGAAGCCCTGAAAGCAAACGTGGAAGTTCAAAAGGTAAGTAATGATCTGAATCATGCACGACACGCCCTGGTAGTCGGGCGGTCTCGACTGAATGCGCTGACCGGCGGCCTGCTTGGTAAGAATTTCGATGTTCAAGGCAACTTTGTCTCACCCCCCTTAGCACTTAACCCTGATGGCCTGCTTGCAAGCGCTAGCACACAGCACCCAACTGTCCGTCGTGTCAGAAAAGAGATTGAACGAGCGGAGCACAGCGTGGTGCAGGAACGTCAATCCCTGATTCCCTTTGTCACCGTCTCCGGCATCTTTCAACAGGAAGCGGCCGAGACGGCCTACCTGGCTCGATTGAGTGTCCCCATACCGCTGTGGTATCGGCGGCAGGGAGAAATCACCGGGGCCTTGTCGGCAAAGCAACGTGCTGAAGCAGAACATGCGAGGTTACAAAACGAACTAGTGGCAGCAATTACCGAATCTGTGGAGGAAGCCCACGCGGCCCAGGACCGGATCGGAGTGTATGAGAAAGGGTTATTAAAGCAGGCAGAAGAAACGTTGCGGATCGCGAGGATAAGTTTTCAGCAGGGCGCGGCAAGCCTTCTGGAGTTCATTGATGCTCAACGAGTACATCGACAAATGTTGCTGGAGTATGCGCAGGCACAGGCGAGTTTCTCCGTCGAGGTGGCGCGGTTGGAACGCTGGACAGGGGAACTGCGATGAGCTGGCCTCGCTTTCTGTCACGAACGCGTATTGAAGCGATCGGCAGCCTACTCGTCTTTCTTACCGTGGGCTGTAATGAGGCGCGAGTGGAACAGCCGGCGGCAAAGGCAACGGCCGAGCAAGAAAAAGGACAGGCTGGTGATGAGAGCGGTGCACCACATCAACTGACCGTTCCACCTGAGGCGCTCACAGGGCAAGCGTTTCAGACATCCGTCATCGAACGCCGCCCTTTTCGTGATGAAATCACGGCCACGGCTACGATCAAGCCCAACGAATACCGTTTGGCGCATCTGAGCCCCCGCATCGAGGGCCGGGTCATCGATGTGAAAGCGGTGCTGGGTCAACACGTCAAGGCAGGACAGGTCCTGGCCCTCATGGATAGCATCGAATTGGGCCAAAAGAAATCCGATTTCCTTCAGGCAAAGACGAACCATCAGGTGGATAAGCGGAATTATGTTCGGGAAGAGGGGCTGTATAAAGAACAAATTACGTCAGAAAAGGAATTCTTGGACGCCAAGGGTCGCCATGAAAAGAGCCTTGCCGCTTTCCGCGCCGCTCACGAAGCGTTACGCCTCATTGGCCTGTCTGAGAAAGACATCAAGCGTATCGATTGGAGCACTAAAGGCCAACCTCTTTCCTATTTTCCATTGGTCTCTTCTTTAAACGGGACCGTCATCGAACGGACGATCACGCTCGGAGAATTAATCACTCCGAAGGATAAGGCTTTTACGGTTGCTGACTTGTCTACAGTATGGATCATTCTTGATGTCTACGAACAGAATGTCCTCGCCGTACGGAAGGGAGCCGAGGTGGAGATTACGGTGGACGCCTTCCCCGGTGAGATCTTCAAGGGAACCATCGTCTATCTCAGTGAGGTCCTGAATCCCGAAACTCGCACGATCGATGCGCGGGTCGAAATCCCCAATCCGCAGCGTCGCCTCCGACCCGGCATGTTTGCCAGGGCAGCGGTCATCTTGCCGGGGCGCGGTCCTGCCGCGCTGGTCGCGCCGTTGGCCGCTCTGCAACAGGTGAACGATAAGACCGTGGTGTTTGTGGAAAAGAAGCCAGGCACGTATGAGGTGAGGCAGGTGACCGTGGAACGACGATCGCCGCTGTACGGCGAGATTCGAGAGGGCTTGCATGATGGTGAGGCGGTCGTGACGACCGGCTCTTTCTATCTCAAATCCATCCTACTGAAAGAACAGATAGGGGGAGGCTAGCGACTACGATGCTGAGTCGGGCCCTCGAATTGTCGCTGGCAAACCGGTTTCTGATCGTGGTGTTTGCCGGTCTCATCATGGCCAGTGGCGTCTATTCCATGTGGCAGTTGCCCATCGATGCCGTCCCGGACGTGACACCCAATCAAGTCCAGATCCTCACGAATGCGCGGGGCCTCTCTCCGGTCGAGGTTGAGCAATTCATCACCTTCCCCGTCGAAACCGCGATGTCCGGCTTGCCGGGTATCACCCTGATCCGATCTGTTTCCCGGTTCGGACTTTCGGCGGTAACCATCTATTTCGACGAGGGAATGGATATCTATTTCTCTCGGCGCTTGGTGATGGAACGTCTGCCTCGCGCCCGCGAGGCGATCGGCCCACGTTTCGGCAACCCAGAGCTGGGACCGATTTCCACGGGATTGGGTGAGATTTATCAATTCGAGGTCAAGGGAGACGGCTACTCGCTCATGGATCTGCGAACGATCCTGGATTGGGATATTGCATTTAAACTCCGTTCCGTTCCTGGGGTGGTGGAAGTCAACACCTACGGCGGAGAGCTGAAGACCTATGAAGTGCAACTCGATGCCGCCAAACTGGTCTCCTACAAAATTCCCATCGAGCAAGTCTTCCGGGCACTCGAACAAAACAATGGTAACTCGGGCGGCGGCTATATCGAACACGCACAGGAGCAGTATTTGATTCGGGGCGAAGGCCTTGTGCGGACACTGGAGGACATCGACAACATCATCGTGGCGACAGGACACGACGGAACGCCAATTTATATCCGCAATCTGGGTAAGGCGCGGTTCGCTCCAATGGTCCGGCAAGGCGCGGTCACGCGCGACGGCCGAGGGGAGGCGGTCACGGGCATCGTGATGATGCTCATCGGTGAGAATGGACGAGTCGTAGTGGATCGGGTGAAAACTAAGCTGCAGCAAATCGAGAAGACCATGCCTCCCGGCGTGACCATCGAACCCTATTACGATCGTACCGATTTAGTCAGAAAAACCATCAACACCGTCGGCACCAATTTAACCGAAGGCGCACTGTTGGTGGTCACCGTGTTATTTCTTCTTCTAGGGAATCTCCGTGCCGGCCTGATCGTCGCTGCCGCCATTCCACTGTCCATGCTGGTGGCGTTCACTGGAATGCTGGCTGCCGGCATCGCCGGTAATCTGATGAGCCTCGGCGCGATCGACTTCGGACTGATCGTCGATGCATCCGTCGTCATGATTGAAAATACTATTCGGCGTCTGACCGAACGGCGGCACGCCGCCGGAGGTGACAAGCGCATGATGGAAGACCAGATGCGCACGGTGGTTATCGAGGCCGGACGAGAAGTGCTCCGTCCGATCGTGTTTGCGGTCGGCATCATTATCATCGTCTATCTGCCGATCCTGACTCTGCAGGGCATTGAAGGAAAAATGTTTCGGCCGATGGCCATGACAGTTATTTTTGCGCTCGTCGGGTCTCTCGTGTTGACCTTGACCGTAACGCCAGTGCTGGCCAGTCTCTTCCTTCGCCACGGTGTGAAGGAAGAAGAGACCTGGACCATTCGCCAAGCCAAACGCGGGTATCGTCGGCTTCTGTCAAAGACGATGCAGCATCCGGCCATTGCTGGGAGCGTCGCCGCCGCGCTGTTTGCATCAAGCCTCGGTGTCGCGGCATTGCTTGGCGCAGAGTTTATTCCGACGCTCGATGAAGGCGCCATCGCCCTGCAAGCGTGGCGGTTGCCGAGCGTCTCCCTGGAGGAGTCAGTTCGTACCACCACTCGCATTGAACAGGTTCTCAAGCAGTTTCCCGAAGTGGTCACGGTGGTATCGCGAACTGGACGTGCCGAAATCGCGACCGATCCGATGGGCGTGGAGCTCAGCGATATCTATCTCATTTTGAAACCTGATTCGAAATGGACGACGGCCAGGACGAAGGACGATTTGATTGAAGCGATTAACCGGGCGCTGACTGAGGCCGTTCCCGGCAACATGTTCAGTTACTCCCAGCCGATTGAGCTGCGGGTTCAGGAATTGATTGCGGGGGTACGCTCCGACATCGCTATTACCATTTTTGGTGAAGATATGGAGACCCTCCGCCGCCTTGGTGATCAGGTAGTCCGGGTGGTCTCAGCGGTTCCCGGAGCGGCAGACACTAAGGCTGAGCAGGTGGCCGGCATGCCGTACCATGTGGTGGCCATTGACCGGGAAAAGATCGCTCGCTATGGCATTAATGCGGAGCAGGTTTTGGATACCGTTACCGCCTTGGGAGGACGGATTGTCGGTCAGGTCGTCCAGGGCAATCGCCGGTTCTTTATGCAAGTGCGCTTTAGTCCCGAGGACCGAAAGAATTTCGAGCGCATTTTGGATATTCGCATCAGTGATTCCCAGGGTCGCCTCATTCCGCTAAGGCAACTGGCGGATATTCGTACCGAAACCGGACTGGCGCAAATTAGCCGGGAAAACATTCAACGGCGCCTGGCGGTGGAAACCAATGTGCGTGGTCGAGACCTTGCCGGATTTGTGGGCGCAGCGCAGAAGGCGGTAGAAAGCCACGTGACCCTGCCGCCTGGGTACTGGATTAAATGGGGTGGTGAGTTTGAAAATCTGCAGCGGGGGTCCGCTCGACTGGCTATCGTCGTGCCGATCGCTCTGTTTCTGATCTTTGTGCTTTTGTACACAACCTTCAATAGCGTCAGGCCCGCGCTGCTCATCTACCTCAACGTGCCGCTGGCGGCAACCGGAGGGATTCTGGCCTTGGCGCTTCGCGGGATGCCCTTTTCGATCTCCGCAGGAGTCGGGTTCATTGCGCTCTTCGGCGTGGCGGTTCTCAACGGTGTCGTGTTGATGTCCTACATTTTGGATTTGCGCAAGCAAGGGCGTTCGGCGGAAGACGCGGCCTGCGAAGGCGCGTTGATTCGCATGCGGCCGGTTTTGATGACCGCTCTTGTGGCCAGCTTGGGATTCGTGCCTATGGCGCTCTCAACGTCCGCTGGTGCGGAGGTACAACGGCCGCTCGCGACCGTGGTCATCGGCGGACTTGTGACCTCGACGGCGCTTACGCTCCTCGTCCTCCCCACGTTGTATGTCTGGGAAGAGCGTCTCCGAGAATCCTGGAGCCAACGGAGATGGAAACCCAAAGAAGTGTCGGTTCCTGATAGACCGA
>DATFCE010000115.1:0-5974 GCA_035253365.1 Nitrospiraceae bacterium | reverse complement strand
CAGGGAGGAGTCTCCCTCGGATTGGGCATGCGTCTTGGATACGGAGGAGCTTACAACTAGAAATAGCACCAACCCGGCCGTTGCCATCCACTTTGCCGGCAGGAAGTTATTTTGAGATGTGCGTGTGCGGGTCATTGACCCACTTTGGCCAATTTGTGCGGAAGAGTCAACGCGTCGTGACGGGTCTTGAGAATTCACCACCTTGTCGGTAGAGTCGAATACTTTAGACGGCATTGATCCATGGACATTTGTCGGAGGCGAAGATGCAAATGCGGCTCGTGGCCCTTACGGCCCTATGGCTGATGGCAGCAGGCGAAGCGAATGCGGATGCGGATACCCTGAGTAAAACATTCAAACGAGTGGACGACTCGGTGGTCGTAATCCGCACGGAACATCAGGAGGTGGTGACCGGACCCAAGATGCAGCGTGTGAGTCTTCCCGGCCTGGGCTCGGGCGTCATTATTTCAGCGGACGGCAAAGTAATGACGGCCGCGCATGTCGTGCAAACGGCCGATGTCGTTCGTGTTGAATTTGCGGGAGGAGACACTATCCCAGCCAAAGTGATTTCATCGGACCCGTCCGCCGACGTCGCGTTGCTCCAGATGGAGAAGGCGCCGGCTAAGCTCGTGGTGGCGACGCTCGGCAATTCAGATGCGGCGGAGGTCGGCGATCCGGTGTTTATTGTCGGCGCGCCGGTCGGGATGAGTCACACCCTGACGGTGGGACACATCAGCGCCAGGCGGACACCCCCGACATTACTCGGCGGCCTGGCCCGGTCGGAATTCTTTCAGACCGATGCGGCGATTAACCAAGGGAATTCCGGGGGGCCGATGTTCAACATGTCGGGCGAGGTGATCGGCATCGTCAATCACATCATTTCCAAATCCGGCGGCTTTGAAGGATTGGGCTTTGTCGTCACCTCGAATTTGGCGCGGCGGCTCCTGCTTGAGCGACATGCGTTCTGGAGCGGGGTGGAGGGCTTTCTTCTGTCCGGCGACTTCGCCCGAATTTTTAATGTGCCGCAAAAAGCCGGGCTGCTTGTGCAGCGAGTGGCGGCCAATTCGCCGGCCGCCAAGATCGGTCTGCGGGCCGGTACCATGGCGGCGATCATTGAAGGTGAACCGCTGATCGTGGGAGGTGACGTAATTCTAGAAATCCAAGGCGTGCCGGTCATTGAAGAGGGCGGCAGCTATCCCGTCATTCGTGATCGGCTGGCAGGGCTCGGCACGGGCGACAAGATTATAATGGTCGTGCTTCGGGGTGGCCGGAAGGAGGAATTGACGACCACGCTGCCGTAGATGCCGAATGAACTCCAGCCGCTCATTTACTTTTGACCGACACCTCGTTTTTTACGGCGCGCACGCCCTTGATCTTCCACGCCGTCCAAGCCGCCTGCGCGCTGGCCGTGAGATCGGGAGCCGTGCCGGTCAACGTGACGATGCCTGCTTCCGTCCGGACCGTGATCTCGATTCTTTTGAGCTTGGAATCCTGTTTCAGCGCGGCGGAGACTTTCTCGGCAATGGTGTGATCTGCTTCCTCAGTCGCTTCCTGCCTGGACGATGCAATGACCTGGAGCGAATTCTTGACGCTCTTGATGCCCTCGACGGCTTTGACGATATCGACGGCCGTCCTGCGGCCGTCGTCGGAATACACCGACCCGCTCAGCGTGACGATCCCGTTCTGAGTCTCAACCTTCAGCAAGCGGCTTTTCAGACGTTCATCGGCGGCGAGAGCGAGCTTCGTTTTGGCGGTTAGCCAAGCATCGGGAATCGGCGTTGCCGCATCTAAGGGTTTGGCGCGGTATTTGATGATGACACGGTCCAGCATCCTCACGGCATTGTGATCTGTGGCCCGGTCCGAACGATCAGCGTGCTCCTGGGCGCTCTCTTCGACTTCAAGGGATGGCCGTTCCGCCTGCTCGGCGGCGGTCCTGGAGGCTGCCTCGACCGGTACGGTCGCCAGCGCAGACCATACCACCATGCTGCTCGATATCACTGGAGTGACACGCCATCTCATGAGAGTTCTGTGAGTCAGTGAGACGTCCGGTCAGTATAAAAACGGTCTCGACCCGGCGCAATACCGAAAAGCCTGTACGGGACTGTGTCCTAGTAGTCCTCCATCGGCGGGCAGGTGCAAATCAGATGGCGATCGCCGTACGCATTATCGATCCGCGCGACGGCCGGCCAGAACTTGGACTCTCGCGTCCATGGCGCGGGAAAGGCCGCTTGTTCGCGGCTGTACGGATGCTTCCAATCGGTGGCGACGACCGTGGCGGCGGTGTGGGGCGCGTTCTTGAGCGGATTATTGTCGCGCGGCAACCGTCCATCCACAATGTCCTGAATCTCCTTTCGGATCGCGATCATGGCCTCACAGAAACGGTCCAACTCGGCTTTGGATTCGCTCTCGGTCGGCTCGATCATGAGCGTGCCGGCGACGGGGAACGACATGGTGGGGGCATGAAAGCCGAAATCCATCAGCCGCTTGGCGATGTCCGTCACGTCGATCCCCGCAGACTCCTTGAATCGACGCACATCCACGATAAATTCATGCGCGACGAAGCCGTGCGTACCGGCATACAGGACCGGAAAATGTTTTTCGAGGCGCTTGACCATGTAGTTGGCATTGAGGATAGCGACCTTCGTGGCTTTTGTCAGTCCATCTCCTCCCATGAGCGCGATGTAGACCCATGAGATCGGCAGGATGCCGGCGCTACCATAGGGCGCGGCCGCGATCGGTCCAATGGAGTCCTTGCCGCCCGACTGCGTCACCGGATGGCCGGGCAGATAGGGCGCGAGATGAGCGGCGACGCCGATCGGTCCCATGCCTGGACCGCCGCCGCCATGCGGAATACAGAAGGTCTTATGGAGATTGAGATGGCAGACGTCCGCGCCGATGTCACCAGGCCGGCAGAGCCCCACCTGGGCGTTCATGTTCGCGCCGTCCATGTAGACTTGCCCGCCATGCCGATGGACAATGTCGCAGACGCGGCGGACGCCTTCTTCGAAGACGCCATGCGTGGAAGGATACGTAATCATCAGCGCCGCCAACGTGTCTCGATGCGCGGAGGCTTTGGCCTCCAAATCCGTGAGATCCACGTTGCCGTGCGGATCGCACGCAACCGGAATCACTGTGAATCCCGCGATGACGGCGCTGGCCGGATTGGTGCCGTGCGCCGAGACCGGAATCAAGCACACATCGCGCCGGCTCTGTCCACGATGGCGATGATAGGCGCGAATGACCATGAGACCGGCATATTCGCCCTGTGAACCTGCGTTGGGCTGGAGCGACACGGCCGCAAATCCCGTGATCTCCGCCAACCAGCGTTCAAGTTGCTCGCAGAGTTGCTGATACCCCCGCGTTTGCTCCGCCGGCGCAAATGGATGGATCCGGCAGAAGCCCTTCCAGGTGATCGGGATCATCTCCACGGTCGCATTGAGCTTCATGGTGCAGGAGCCCAACGGAATCATGGATTGAACCAGCGACAGGTCGCGCGATTGCAGGCGATGCATGTAGCGCAGCATCTCGTGCTCGGAGTGATAGCGATTGAACACTTCGTGCGTCAGGTATTTAGTCGTCCGAGCGAATGCGCGCGGGATGTCGAGATCCATCGTGGCCGCCAACTCAGCAACGGTAAATGGCGCCGGCCGATCTTCGGCAAAGATCTCAAAGAGCGTCTGAATCTCTTCGGCGGTCGTCAACTCATCAAGCGACATGCCGATCGCCTCATCGCCGACGCGGCGAAGATTCATGCGGCGGGTGCCGGCGCGAGCCAGCACATGTTCCACTCGCTGCTTGGCGGATTGGCCGTTCGGCGTGACCGTGATGGTATCGAAGAACGGCTCCGCGCCGGTGCGATATCCCAGTCGTCGCAATCCCTCCGCGAGGACGACTGCGAGACCGTGCACCCGCGCGGCCATTCGTCGCAGACCTTCGGGGCCATGGTAGACCGCGTACATGCCGGCGATGACGGCCAACAGCACCTGGGCCGTGCAGATATTGCTCGTCGCTTTATCGCGTCGGATATGCTGCTCTCGGGTTTGGAGCGCCAAGCGGTATGCCGGCTGTCCCGCGGCGTCCCGCGAGAGACCCACGAGGCGCCCGGGAAGTTGGCGCGCGTATTCTTGTTTGGTCGACAGAAACGCGGCATGCGGTCCGCCGAACCCGAGCGGCACGCCGAATCGCTGGCTCGATCCCACGGCAATGTCCGCGCCCCATTCACCGGGCGGCTGAATCACGGTCAACGCCAACAGATCCGTGGCGACCACCACGAGCGCGCCCGCGGCATGCGCTTGCGCGACAAGGGCTCGATAGTCGTGGAGCGATCCATCGGTGGCCGGATATTGCAGCAACACCCCGAATAATCCCTGCTGAACGACATCACTGGTCTCGGGGGATCCGACGTGCAACGTGATGCCCAGGGGTTCCGCCCGGGTCTGTAGCACGGCGATCGTCTGCGGGTGGCAATTCTGCGCGACAAAGAATCGGGACTTTTCCGGCTCGTCGCCGCTGTCTTTCCGCGTGATGCTGCGGCACATGGTCATGGCTTCGGCGGCCGCCGTCGCCTCATCCAGCAAGGAGGCGTTCGCAAGCGGCAGACCGGTCAGGTCGGCCACCATGGTTTGGAAATTCAGTAACGCCTCCAATCGGCCTTGGGCTATTTCGGGCTGATACGGCGTGTACTGCGTGTACCAGCCGGGATTTTCGAGAATATTGCGTTGAATGACCGGCGGGGTGGCGCAATCGTAGTAGCCCATGCCCAACAACGATCGAAAGACCTGGTTGCGGTCGTGCAACATTCTCAATTGAGCTAATCCATCATGCTCGCTTTGATGCGCGCGGAGCGCCAGCGGGGTCCGCAAGCGAATATCGGCCGGCACGGTGGCGTCGATCAGCCCGTCAAGAGACTGCAAACCCAGCGTGGCCAGCATTTCCTGAATATCGGCATCCGTCGGCCCGATATGGCGATGCACGAAATCATCCGAGCGACCGAAAATCTGCTGTGCGTCCATGAATTCTCCTGTAACGTTTGTCCTTACATACCGCCGAACCAAAGTTTATCATTTTGCATGGAGGAAGCGGGTGAAGCAAGAGCAACCTCTTGCCACTGTCGCCTTTCATCGGTCATGATACACACGGAAGTTGGTTGCTGGCCATTCAGGAGTCTATCGCCGACACAACTGCATGAAAGTTCATGACCTCCTTGTCATTGGGGCCGGCCTCGCCGGCATGAGAGCGGCCCTCGCCGCGCCTTCTCACCTCAACGTCGCCATTCTTTCGAAAGTGCATCCGGTCCGGAGCCATTCGGTGGCCGCGCAAGGCGGCATCAACGCCGCCCTGGGCGAGAACGATTCATGGGAAGCCCACGCATTCGATACGACCAAAGGCAGCCAGTATCTGGGCGATCAGGATGCGATCGAGATCATGTGTCGCGAGGCGCCCGGTGATATTCTGGATCTAGAGCGGATGGGGGTGATCTTTAGCCGGGATGCGCGCGGCCGCATCGCCCAACGCCCGTTCGGGGGCGCCGGATTTCCGCGCACCTGTTATGCCGCGGATCGAACCGGCCATGCCATCGTTCACGCGATGTACGAACAGCTCCTGAAAAGACGCATCTTCGTCTACGAAGAATGGTATGCGACCTCATTGATAATTGAAAACGGCGTGTGCTGCGGCGCGATTGCATGGGATGTAATCCATGGCGGGCTGCATGCGCTCGGCGCAAAGGCGGTGATCCTGGCGACCGGCGGCAGCGGCCGCGTTTTCTTGACCAGCACCAACGCGGTCATCAATACGGGCGACGGCATGGCGCTCGCTTACCGAGCCGGCGCGGCACTCGAAGACATGGAGTTCGTGCAATTTCACCCGACGACCCTCAAAGATACCGGTATTCTGATCACCGAAGGCGCGCGGGGTGAGGGCGGCTACCTGCTCAATACGCTGGGTGAGCGGTTCATGAAAACGTATGCGCCTGAGC
>DATFCE010000114.1:0-3370 GCA_035253365.1 Nitrospiraceae bacterium | reverse complement strand
CAACGGCCGGCTCACGGGATACGCGACGCTCATTGGGTATTTCGGACACGCGGTGGGCGAAAGCAATGAAGCCTTGAAGGCGCTCATCGGCGCGGCGACCGTGTTTCATGGACCGGGGTTCTTACTCCCCACGCGCAATGGCGAGCTATTGCGCTGGTGTTTGGAGAAGGGCCTGCGCATTGTACAACCGATGACCTTGATGAGCCGCGGCCTGTACAACGAGCCAGCGGGACCGTTTCTGCCCTCGATCCTGTATTGAGGAGTCCCCCTATCCTGCTGCCCTGCTGATCCGCTTCGGCGAGAACAGCACAGATAGAAAGAAGATCACGGTGGTCAGCAGGACGATGGCCGGACCCGTCGGCACATCCCACAAATAAGATAACATGACCCCTCCGATCGCGCAGATCGTACCGATGGCCATCGAATAGGCGGTCATGTGGCTGAGGCTGTGGGTGAGTTGGTAAGCGGTGGAGGCCGGGATCAGGACCATGGCAAAGACAAGGATCGCACCGACGGTTTTCAATGAAACGACCATCGTCAGCGCGACCAATGTCAGCAAGAGATAGAAAACCCGTCGGGCCGGTACACCGGAGGCCTCGGCCATCTCTTGATCGAAGGCAATGAAGTACAGTTCCTTAGAAAACAGAACAATGATTGCCAGTACCGCCAAGCTCAGCCCGAATATGACTTGCAATTCCTCCGGTGTGACCGACAGCACGCTGCCGAACAGATAGCCGTAGACTTCGGCGTTGTACGTCTTCATCAGTCCGATGAAAAGAATCGCCAGGGCCATCGTGGCCGTGTAAAGAATCCCGATCGAGACGTCCAGTTTCATCCGTCCCTGCTCTTCCATGATCCCGGTGATCCACACCGTGGCCAACCCGAAGACGATCGCCAGCGGCAGCGGCGGCAATCCGACCAAGTAAGCCAGTGTGACACCGGCGAACGCCGCATGCGCCGTCCCTGCGCCGACAAAGGCCAAGCCGCGCAGGACGACAAACACGCCGATCACCGAGCACAAGGCGCCCACGAGCGCCGCGGCCATGAGCGACCGCTGCATAAAATCATATGAAAGCATCTCAAGCATTTGGTGATCTGGCGATTTGGGATCTGGTGATTGAATCAGTCTCTTGAAACTTCCAAATCACCAAATCACGAAATCACCAAATTCTTCAGAGGTGGTGGTGGTAGTCTTCCACGATGATCCAGTCCTTGTCCGTGATGACGAGATCCTTGCCATAGACCTGGCTGAGAATATCCGGCTTGAGCACTTCATCGGGCGGTCCGGCGGCGAACAATTTCGTCTTGAGCAGAACCAAGCGGTCCACGTGCGTGCGAATCATATTGATGTCATGCGTGATCAGCAGCACGGTGAGGCCCAAGTCTCGATGCAAGCGCCGAATCAGATCCAGCACGCTATGTTGAGTGACGATATCGATGCCGGTCGTCGGCTCATCGAGCAACAGGACTTGCGGCTGCTGCGCCAGCGCCCGCGCGATGAAGACTCGCTGCTGCTGCCCGCCGGACAATTGTCCCAGCGCGGTGTGCTCGTGATCGAGCATGCCGACGTGCGATAGGGACTCCCTCGCAATTTCGCGATCCTGTTTTCCCGGCCGGTTGAACAATCCCAGCACGCCGGCCCGGCCCATCATGACGGTCTCCAGCACCGTGATCGGGAAATACTTGTCCAACACCCCTTTCTGGGGAAGGTATCCGATCTTGGCGCGATGATGGCATTGTAATTTCTCGCAGGCGCAATCGAAGATTTGCAGACTGCCCTTGAGCGGGGGCATCAATCCCAACACGGCGCGACATAAGGTCGTCTTGCCCGATCCATTTGGACCGATGACGCCGACGAATTCCCCTTCGGCAATTTCCAGCGTGATGTCCTGCAAGGCGACGACACCGGGAAATCCGAACGAAGCATGGGAGAATCGAATGATGGGGCATGCCATGGAATGAGTCGGGCTTGGTTTAGAAAAATTCGTGAAGCCTGAGGATGCTCAAAAAGGCCGTTGGGCGTCCAAACGACCGATAACGAAGTTGGAGGCCTTTTTCAGCATCCGGCTACGATGCCTCAAGGGCTTTTGCCAATTGCATCACATCATACCGCAGCATATCGAGGTACGTCTCAGTTCCGGGGATGCCGCCCGGGAGCGGTGTGAGCATGACCACCTGTGCTCCCGTTTCGCGCGCAAGCACCTGCGGAATCTTCTGATTCAACTGCGGTTCCGAGACGATGACCCGGATTCGATCTTTTTGCATGCGGGTGATGAGCGCGTGCAGATGGTTGGCCGAAGGCTCGGCCCCTGCTTGCGTGACGATTTCATCCGCGACGCGGAAACCGAACCGTCTGGCGAAATACGGCCAGGCAGGGTGATGCACGATAATGCGCCGGTCGGAGAGGGGACGCAGCCGCTCGGCCAGTTCGCTTTGGAGTTGATCGAGCTGCCGCAAGTAGGCCGCTTGATTCTCGCGATAGTCGGACGCGTGGTCTGGATCGACTTTGATGAACGCTTCGGTGATATGGCGCATCATGATTTTCGCATTCTCCGGATCCAGCCAGACATGCGGATTGCCGGCGTGCTGATTCTTGCCCGGCGCCTGACTGACCATGCTTTCCGGTTCATAATCCCGGATCAAGGCAATCCCCTTCGATGTGGTCACAACCCGAAGGGCCTTGTTGCCGGCATTTTTGACAAGCGACGCGACCCAGACTTCCAGCCCCACTCCCACTTCGAGAAGCACGCGCGCGTTCCGGACGGCGATGATGTCGCTGGGCCGCGGAGAGTACGTATGCTCATTCTCCATCCCGGATAGCAAGGAGACGACGCGGACGTAGCGGCCACCGACGTGGTCCGCTAAATCTTTCAACACAGGGATGGTGGCGACAACGCTGATTGGGCCGACCGCTTTCCGAGGCTCGGCTTGCGTGAGGTGAAAGGACCCTGCGATGAGCTCGGAGACGAGTAACACCACACCGGCAAAGAGAGTCACCCAACGACGCATGGGGCGGGACCGTAACATCACAGTTTTGGAAAGTCAACGAATGGAGGGAAGAGCGGGGGATGGCTGGCATGGGCGGCTTGCTCGCGCACCGCGCACGTTCAGAAAGTGCTCGGTGAACGCGCGCAGTGACGCCCACGCCAGCCACCCCCGCTAAGAGGGCGGGTAAAAGTAGAGGCAAGAATCAATCGCTTGACCCGATTCATGACTTCGGTTAGCGTAGCCGCGCTTCACGAAGCTTGAATATGAAAAGATCATTGGCGAAGCGTCGTATCTCTAAGAAGAACGGCATGACGGTGGTCGGTCTCATGTCGGGGACGTCGGCGGACGGCGTCGATGCCGCATTGGTGCGGATTAGCGGGAC